>DATAVK010000081.1:0-11575 GCA_036267755.1 Mycobacteriales bacterium | reverse complement strand
CCGGTCGGGGTCGGCGATGCCGGATCGGGCGCGGCGGACCGCGTCGGAGACAGCACGCACGGCCTCGTCCTGGCCGACGACTCGGCGGGCGAGCTCGTCCTCCATCCGCAGCAGCTTCGCGGTCTCTCCTTCGAGCAACCGACCGGCAGGGATCCCGGTCCATGACGCCACGACCTCCGCGACGTCGTCCGGCCCGACCTGCGCGGCGACCATCGCGTCGCGCTGCTCGGCGGCCTCGACGGCGTCGGCGAGTTCCCGCTCGGCGGCGGGGATGTCGGCGTAGACCAGCCTGGAACGGGTCTCGAGGTCGTTGATACGCCCGGCGGATTCCGCCTGGGTCTGCAAGTCATCGAGTCGCTGCTTGAGCTCACCGACCCGGTTCAGGCCGGTCTTCTCCTGCTCCCACCGGGCGGACAGCGCGGCCAGCGCCTCCGAACGGTCAGCCAGCTCGGCCCGCAGTCGGGTCAGCCGCTCCTGCGAGGCCTCGTCGTCCTCACGCTCGAGCGCCATCTCCTCCATCCGCAACCGGTCGACGGTGCGCTGCAGCTCGTCGATCTCGATCGGGCGCGAGTCGATCTCCATCCGCAGCCGCGAGGCCGCCTCGTCGATGAGGTCGATCGCCTTGTCCGGCAGGAAGCGCGCGGTGATGTAGCGGTCGGACAGCGTCGCGGCGGCGACCAGCGCCGCGTCGGCGATGTCGACGTGGTGATGCGCCTCGTAGCGGCCCTTCAGGCCGCGGAGGATCGCGATGGTGTCCTCGACGCTCGGCTCGCCGACCATGACCGGCTGGAACCGCCGCTCGAGCGCCGCGTCCTTCTCGATCGACTCGCGGTACTCATCGAGCGTCGTCGCGCCGATCAGCCGCAGCTCACCACGGGCGAGCATCGGCTTGAGCATGTTGCCGGCGTCCATCGAGGAGTCGCCAGTCGCGCCCGCACCGACCAGCGTGTGCAGCTCGTCGATGAAGGTGACGATCTGACCGTCGCTGTCCTTGATCTCCGACAGGACGGCCTTCAGCCGCTCCTCGAACTCGCCGCGGTACTTCGCGCCGGCGACCATCGCGGCCAGGTCGAGGGTGACCAACCGCTTGCCCCGCAACGATTCCGGGACGTCGTCGTCGACCATGCGCTGGGCGAGGCCTTCGACGACGGCGGTCTTGCCGACGCCCGGCTCGCCGATCAGCACCGGGTTGTTCTTGGTACGACGGGACAGCACCTGGACGACGCGACGGATCTCGGTGTCGCGGCCGATGACCGGGTCGAGCTTGCCGGCGCGGGCGGCCTCGGTGAGGTCGACGCCGTACTTCTCCAGCGCCTGGTACGTCGATTCCGGCTCGGGCGAGGTGACCCGGGCCGAGCCACGGACCTTCGCGAACGCCTCCTGGAGCGCATCCGGGGCGGGCAGCAGATCGGTCACGCCGGGACCACCGTCAGAGGCCAGGCCGACGAGCAGGTGCTCGGTCGAGACGTACTCATCGCCGAGCGCTGTGGCCAGTGCCGCGGCGGCGTTCACGACAGCGATCGCAGGCCGGGACAGGCCGGGGGCGGCGACAGTGGCGCCGGTCGCCGACGGCAGCCGGTCGAGGGCCGCCTGGGCCTGCGCCGCGATCCGCGACGGGTCGGCGCCGGCGGCCTCGAGCACCGGGCGCGGGATGCCGTCGGGCTGAGCCAGCAGCGCAACCAGCAGGTGCAGCGGCTCGACGTGCGGATGCCCGGCTGCGGCGGCGGTGCGCACGGCAGCCGACAGCGCTTCCTGGCTTCGGGTGGTGAGGGTGTAGGAGTCCATATGAATGCCTCGCGGGTTGCTCAGAAAGGGGAGTTGTTGGTGGGTCGCCAGACGACGACGGTGCCGGGCTCGACCGGCACCAGGTCGCGTCGGTACGACGCGTGGACAGCGCGCTCGCGGGCGGTCAGCTCGGAATGGGACGACGCGAGCTCCGCTTGCAGCTCAGCGACCCGAGCCCGCAGCGCATCGACGTGGGACTCGAGCTCGATGATCCGCTTCACCCCGGCGAGGTTGATGCCCTCGTCCTGGGAGAGCCGCTGCACCTCGCGCAACATCGCGATGTCGCGAGCGGAGTACCGCCGGCCGCGGCCGGGTGCCCGGCCTGGGGAAACCAGGCCGAGCCGGTCGTACTGCCGCAACGTCTGCGGGTGCATGCCGGCGAGAGTGGCCGCCACCGAGATGACGAAGACCGCCGCGTCCTCCGGGACGGCGCCGAAGCCGTCGCTCATGACTCGCTCACCATCGACGCCAGGTGGGCGCGCGGGTCGTCGGGCTGCGCCGCGGAGTAGGCGTCGAGCGCGCTCTTCGCCTCGTCGCTCATCTTCTGCGGCACCGCGACCTCGACCGTCACCAGCAGGTCACCGCGGGTGCCGTCGCGCCGGGTGACGCCCTTGCCCCGCACTCGCAGGGTCCGGCCGTTGGCCGTGCCCGGCGGGATCTTCACCGAGACCGGCGGACCGGCCAGCGTCGGGACCTTGACCGTGGCGCCCAGCGCGGCCTCCGGGAAGGTGACCGGAAGCGCGAGGGTGAGGTTGTCGCCCTTGCGTCCGAAGATGTCGTGCGGCTGCACGTGGACGAGGATGAACAGGTCCCCGTTCGGACCACCGCGCTCGCCGGGCTCGCCCTTGCCCTTCAGCCTGATGCGCTGCCCGTCGCGGACCCCGGCAGGGATCCGGGTGCGCAGCGTCCGGGTGGTGATCGCCTGGCCGGTGCCGGCGCAGGTCGGGCACGGGTCGTCGACGAGCAGGCCTCGACCGCGGCACTGCCGGCACGGCTCCTGGAAGGCGAAGCCACCCTGGTTGGTCGTCGACATGCCGGTCCCGGAGCACACCGGGCAAACCCGCGTCGCAGTGCCCGGCTTGGCGCCGCTGCCTGCGCAGGTGGGGCAGGTGTGCGGGCCGGAGAGCTGCAACGGGATCGTGACGCCGTCGGCGGCGTCTGTGAACGACAGCGAGACCTCAGCCTCGACGTCGACTCCGCGGGTCGGGGCCGGGGTGCGACCGCGGCCGCGGCCTCCGAAGATGCCGCCGAACAGGTCGCCGAGGCCACCGGCTCCGGCGCCGCCTGCGGCACCACCGAACAGGTCGTTGATGTCGAACGTCGTCGCACCGCCCGGACCCGTGGTGCCTCGGCCGCCACCGGGTGGCATCCGGAACCCGCCGCTGCCGAACATCGTGCGCGCCTCGTCGTACTCCTTGCGCTTCGCGGGGTCGGAGAGGACGGAGTTGGCTTCGGAAATCGCCTTGAACTTCTCCTCGTGCGCGACGTCGCCCTTGTTCGCGTCGGGGTGGTACTTGCGGGCCAGCTTGCGGTAGGCCTTCTTGATGTCGGCCGCGGAGGCATCCTTCGAGACACCGAGCTCCGCGTAGTAGTCCTTCTCGACGTAGTCGCGAACGCTCATCGGTGTCCCTCCTTCCGCGGTGTCTGTGTGGTCATGGTGATCGTGGCTTACTGCTCCGGTTCGAGGACGGCGACGCGGGCGGGTCGCAGAATGCGCTCGCCGACCCGATAGCCGGACTGGAAGATCTCGGCGGCCACGGGCTCGCTGACCTCGGCCGAGTAGCCGTGGGTCAGGGCTTCGTGCACCGTCGGGTCGAATGGCTCGCCCGGGTCCCCGAAGCGCTCGAGTCCGAGCTTGGCAAGAGTTGCCTCGAGACCGTCCGCGACGATCGCGAACCCGCCGGTGACCTCATCGTGGGCGCGAGCCCGGTCGAGGTCGTCGAGCACGGGCAGCAGACCGGCGAAGACTGCCGCGAGCGCCTGCTCGCTGACGGCTTGTCGGTCGCGTTCTACGCGGCGCCGGTAGTTGGCGTACTCCGCCTGAACCCGCTGCAGGTCCGCCGTCCGTTCCGCCAGCTGGAGCTCGGCGTCACTGAATGGATCGGCCGGGCCGGCTGAGGACGCGTCCCCGGCGGGCGCGGTGCCCGCGGGCGCGGTGGGAGCGGCCTGGTCGGCCGCCCCCTCGCGCACCTCATACGTCGTCGGGTCGATCCGACGCTTGTCGCGGATGATCGGCGCCCCCTCGTCGTACTCGGGGGTCTCGGTCACTCGGCACCACCCTCGCTGTCAGCCGTGGGCTCGTCGACGATCTCGGCGTCGACGACGTCATCGTCGCTCGACGCGTTGCCGTCGGCAGCACCAGTCGGGCCGCCCGTGCCAGCGCCCTCGGCGCCAGCATTGGCGTACATGGCCTGGCCCATCTTCTGGCTGACCGTCGCGAGGTGCTCGGAGCTGCGCGTGATGGCGTCGACGTCGTCGGCCTCGAGGGCCTTCTTCACGTCCGCCACCGCGCCGGTCACCTCGTCCTTGACCTCCGAGGGCACCTTGTCACCGTTGTCGGCGAGGAACTTCTCGGTGGTGTAGACGAGCGAGTCGGCCTGGTTGCGCGCCTCCGCGGACTCCCGGCGCTTGCGGTCCTCCTCGGCGTACTGCTCGGACTCCCGCATCATGCGCTCGATGTCGTCCTTCGGCAGTGCAGAGCCGCCGGTGATGGTCATCGACTGCTCCTTGCCGGTGCCGAGGTCCTTGGCGCCGACGTGGACGATGCCGTTCGCGTCGATGTCGAAGGTGACCTCGATCTGCGGGACGCCTCGCGGCGCCGGCGGCAGGCCGGTCAGCTCGAACATGCCGAGCTTCTTGTTGTAGGACGCAATCTCGCGCTCACCCTGGAAGACCTGGATCTGCACGGACGGCTGGTTGTCGTCGGCCGTGGTGAAGATCTCGCTGCGCTTGGTCGGGATCGTGGTGTTGCGCTCGATCAACTTGGTGAAGATTCCGCCCTTGGTCTCGATGCCCAGGCTCAGCGGCGTGACGTCGAGGAGCAGGACGTCCTTGACCTCACCCTTGAGGACACCGGCCTGCAGGGCGGCGCCGACGGCGACGACCTCGTCCGGGTTCACGCCCTTGTTGGGCTCGCGGCCCCCGGTGAGCTCCTTGACGACGTCGACCACCGCGGGCATCCGGGTCGAGCCGCCGACGAGCACCACGTGGTGGATGTCGGAGACGCTGATCCCGGCGTCGCGGATCGCCTGCTGGAACGGGCCCTTGGTCCGGTCGAGCAGGTCGGCGGTGAGCTTCTGGAACTCGGCCCGGGTCAGGGTCTCGTCGAGGTGAAGCGGACCGGCGTCGCTGGCCGTGACGTACGGCAGGTTGATCGTGGCCGAGGTCGAGCTGGACAGCTCGATCTTGGCCTTCTCGGCCGACTCACGCAGCCGCTGCAGCGCCATCTTGTCCTTGGACAGGTCGATGCCGTGCGCGTTCTTGAACTTCTCGACCAGCCAGTCGACGATCCGCTGGTCCCAGTCGTCGCCACCGAGGTGGTTGTCACCACTCGTGGCCTTGACCTCGATGACGCCGTCACCGATCTCGAGCAGGGACACGTCGAAGGTGCCACCGCCGAGGTCGAAGACGAGGATCGTCTGGTCGGCCTCCTTGTCCAGGCCATAAGCCAGCGCGGCCGCGGTCGGCTCGTTGATGATGCGGAGCACGTTGAGACCCGCAACCTGGCCGGCCTCCTTGGTGGCCTGCCGCTGCGCGTCGGAGAAGTACGCCGGAACCGTGATCACGGCGTCGCTGACGGGCTCGCCCAGGTAGGCCTCGGCGTCCCTCTTGAGCTTCTGCAGCACGAACGCGGAGATCTGCTGCGGGTTCTGGGTCTTGCCGTCGATGTCGATGGTCCAGTCAGTGCCCATGTGGCGCTTGACGGACCGGATGGTGCGGTCCGGGTTGGTGACGGCCTGTCGCTTGGCCACCTCGCCGACCAGCACCTCGCCGTTCTTGGCGAATGCCACGACGCTTGGAGTCGTGCGTGACCCCTCGGCGTTGGCGATGACGTTGGGCTCTCCGCCCTCTAGGACGGTGACGACGCTGTTGGTCGTCCCGAGGTCGATGCCGACCGCTCGTGCCATGGTGTTGCCTCCGTAATGCTGGGTGTCGAATGCTCAGTGTCGAGTCAGAAGTTGAGTCGCTGTCACTCATGCTAACCGAATCCCCCCGGATGTCCATTCCCGATTGAGCCGGGTCGACTCAAGTTTTTTCCGGGGCGCCCAGCAACCCGAAAACCAGCGACGGGGGCCAGCCTGGCGGCGTACTGTCACCGGATGCTGGGCCAGTTGCAGGACAACCGGGGACAGCCCGGCCTGCGCACCCGCGCGATGGCCGCCGTCGTCATCGTCGGCTTGATCATCTTCACCGCCCCGGTGGTCGTCATCCCGGTCATTGAATGGCTGTTCCGCCAGCTCTGAGCCTCGCTCGGTGAGCCGGGGGCGGCTCCGGAACACGCGGCTCGTACTCTCCTGAGGTGACTATTCGCCTCATCGCAGGTCTCGTCGTGACGGTGGCCGCCCTGGCGGTCGCCGGCTACCGGGTGCAGTGGCTGACCCGGCTGGTCCTGGCTGGCGCCCCGATCCCCCCCGAACGTCGCCCGAACGTCGTCGGAGCGATCCGCGCGCAGATCACCGACGTCTTCGGGCAGCGCAAGCTGTTCAAGGTCAAGATCGCGGGGCTCGCGCACGCTTTCACGTTCTGGGCGTTCCTGGTCCTGATCTTCACGATCATCGAGGCCTACGGCTCACTGTTCCAGCGGGACTTCGCGATCCCGGGCATCGGCAAGAGCCACGCCCTGGGATTCCTCGAGGACCTGTTCGCGGTCCTGGTGCTGGTGGCGATCGCGACATTCGTGACGATCCGGCTGAAGAACTCCCCGCGGCGGCTGGACCGCCGCTCCCGGTTCTACGGCTCCCACGTCGACCAGGCCTTCATCGTGCTGGGCATGATCTTTCTGGTCATCGCGACGCTGCTGCTCTACCGCGGCGCCCAGATCAAAGCCGGCGTATTCCCCTACCAGAACGACGGCTGGTGGGCCTTCGCCTCGAAGGCCACGTCCTACATCACGCCGAACTCCGAGGCGTTCGAGACGGTCTTCATCGTCGCGCAGATCGCCGTCGTCATGGGCTTTTTGATCTTGGTGCTCTACAGCAAGCACATGCACATCTTCACGGCGCCGATCAACGCCAGCCTGAAGCGGCAGCCCAAGGCGCTCGGCGCGCTCGGGACCACGCCAGACCTCGAGGCGCTGATGGAGGACGAGGACGCCGTACTGGGCGCGGGGGTGATCGAGAACTTCCACCACCAGCAGCTGCTGCAGACGCTGTCGTGCACGGAATGCGGCCGCTGCCAGGACAAGTGCCCGGCCTGGAACACCGGGAAGCCGCTCAACCCGAAGCTCATCATCACCAACCTGCGCGACGCCATGTTCAGCGAGTCGGATCGGCTGCTCGGCGCCAAGCCGGCCGGTGGCGACGCCGAGCACGACCACAGCGGGCACGACCATGGTGATCACGACCACGGGGATCACGAGCACACCTACGAGCCGGTGCCGTTGGTCCCGAACGTGATCGACCCGGACGCGTTGTGGGCCTGTACGACGTGCGGCGCGTGCGTCGAGGAGTGCCCGGTCGACATCGAGCACGTCGACGCGATCATCGACATGCGGCGCTACCAGGTCCTGATGGAGTCATCGTTCCCGAGCGAGGCCGGGACGATGCTGCGCAACATCGAGAACCAGGGCAACCCGTGGGGGCTGCGCGCCGACATGCGGATGGAGTGGACCGAAGGGGTCGACTTCGAGATCCCCGTCGTCTCCGACCAGATCCCCGACGACATCGAGTGGTTGTACTGGGTCGGCTGCGCCGGCGCGCTCGACGACCGCGCCCGCAAGTCCACCCAGGCGATCGCGCGGGTGATGCACGCCGCCGGGGTGAAGTTCGCGATCCTCGGGTCGCAGGAGACCTGCACGGGTGACCCGGCCCGCCGGATGGGCAACGAGTACCTCTGGCAGGAGATGGCGAAGGCCAACATCGAGGTGCTCGACGGCGCCGCGGTAAAGAAGATCATCGCGTCGTGCCCGCACTGCTTCAACACGATCGGCAACGAGTACCCATCGCTCGGCGGCAACTACGAGGTGGTCCACCACTCGCAGCTGCTCGGGCGGCTGGTCGCCGAGGGCAAGCTCGCGCCGCAGGACCCGATCGTGAAGACGCTGACCTACCACGACCCCTGCTACCTCGGCCGGCACAACAACGAGTACGACGCACCGCGCACCGTGCTTGACGCCGTACCCGGCTTGGAGCGGGTCGAGATGCACCGGCACGGCAAGCGCGGGTTCTGCTGCGGCGCCGGCGGCGCCCGGATGTGGATGGAGGAGCGGATCGGCAAGCGCGTCAACGTCGAGCGCACCGACGAGGCGCTCGGCACCGGCGCGGAGATCATCGCGACCTCGTGCCCCTACTGCCTGATCATGCTCGACGACGCGGTCACCTCCCGTCGCGCGGAGGGCAAGGCTGACGGGGTCGTGGTCATCGACATCGCCCAGGTCATCGCTGACTCCATCGGGCTGCGGAAGGTCTCGGCGGCGGCGGAGAGCTCCGAGCCGTCCGGAGCGCCGGCCGACGGCGACGCCTGACGGTTGCAGGTGCCCGAGGAGCCGGAGCGGCGCAACCTGGGTCAGCGCGCGCTCGACGCCGAACGCCAGCGGAGGGCCCGGCAACGCGAGACGCAGTACCAACCGGGCGACCCGGTGCACCCGGTCCACGGCGGCCCGCCGGACTGGTACCGCGCGTTGCCCAACCGCTCGACGCTGCGCTGGCTGCTCGTGGTCTTCTTCGGCATCGTCGTCCTGACCATCGTGCGGAGCGGCCACTCGCACCCGCCCTCGCTGGCCACCAACTGCACCAAGCCGGGTCTGGCGCTCTCGACGTCGTCGACGAAGCAGTCCGGCAACGTCCGCTGGTCGGCGACCGGGCCGGCCCATGAAGAGGTGGTGCTCGCGGTCGGGGTGCAGGGGTTCAAGGCCAACCAGGTGCCGAACCGGCTGCGAGCCATCCCGGACGCGGGGCGAACTCCGTCGGGCGTGCAGCAGGCTTCTCCGCTGGCCCGGTTCACCAGCGGCTGCCGGCTCAGCGGTGAGTTCAGCGCCGATGTGGTCCCGGGCCACTACCAGGTGCGGTTGTTCCGGGTGACCACCGTGGGGTCGTCACTGTCGGCCACTCCGGTCGCCAGCCGCCCCCTCACCGTGAAGTGACCCCACACACATGGCCCATTGGTGTCGCCATGGGCACACGCATGGCCCATTGGTGTCGCTATGGGCACACCAATGGGCCATTGATGCGAGGCGTCAGGAGTCGAGGCCGCCGCGCCGGAAGTTGATGCTCGACCGCGAAGGGGTCGGGCCGCGCTGCCCCTGGTAGCGGGAGCCATAGACGCTCGACCCGTACGGGTGCTCCGAGGGTGAGCTCAGCCCGAACACGCAGACCTGGCCGATCTTCATGCCGGGCCACAGCATGATCGGCAGCGTCGCGACGTTCGAGAGCTCGAGGGTGACGTGGCCGGAGAAGCCAGGGTCGATGAAGCCGGCCGTCGAGTGGGTGAGCAGACCGAGCCGGCCAAGCGAGCTCTTGCCCTCGAGCCGGGCCGCCAGATCGTCGGAAAGGCTGATCACCTCGTACGTCGATCCCAGCGCGAACTCACCCGGGTGCAGGACGAACGCCTCGTCCGGCTTCACCTCGACCAGCCGGGTCAGGTCGTCCTGCGCCATGGCCGGGTCGATGTGCGGGTACAGGTGGTTCTCGAAGGTCCGGAACAGCTTGTCGAGCCGCACGTCCACACTGGACGGCTGCACCAGGGTCTCGTCGTACGGGTCGATCGCCAGCCTGCCGTCGACGATGGCCGCCTTGAGGTCACGGTCGCTCAGCAGCACCCATGGAGGCTATCCTCGCCGTGGTTCGCCGACCCACCGGCCGGCGCCCGCGGGCGTAGTTCAATGGCAGAACATCAGCTTCCCAAGCTGACAGTGCGAGTTCGATTCTCGTCGCCCGCTCCGGACCTACCAGAACTGACAAGCGCAGATCAATGACGCTCGCCGCCGGCGCGCTAGGCATGGTGATGATTCTGCTCACCCCGCTCGGGTGATTCCGAGCCAGCCAGGCTCGGGGAGGCTCCAGACAGGGTCGATCGAACACGGGAGTGTCGGCGATGAAGAACACTCTCAGTGGGCTGGTCTGGGTCCTGCTGTACCTCGCGTTCTGTCTCGCTCCGCTGTTCCTCACGGTCGGACAGACGGAGCCTCCAGGACGCCCATTCCTCATCGAGTTCTCAGTGGCGCTGGGCTTCGCAGGGCTGTCCATCCTCGCGCTGCAGTTTGCCTTGATCGCGCGCTTCAAGCTGGTCGCGGCGCCTTTCGGGATCGACGCACTGCTGCGGTACCACTCGGAGATCACGTTCGTCGGACTGGCGTTCATCGTGGCGCACCCGGTGCTGCTTTTCATCGCCGATTCGCATTACCTCCACTTGCTGAACGTATTCACCGCACCCTGGCGAGCACGGTTCGCGGTGGCAAGTGTCATCGGGCTGCTGTTCCTCGTCGGGTTGTCCCTGTGGCGGCGCCGACTCCGCCTTAGCTACGAGTGGTGGCAGGCCACCCATGGGTTATTGGCGGTCTTGATCGTTGTCTTCGCGTTGTTGCACGCCAGTCTGGTCGGCTACTACGTCACCGGTGTGGTTCGCCGCGTGGCGTACGACGGTTACATCGGCTTGCTCGTCTTTCTCCTCATTTGGATCCGCTTCCTCAGCCCGATGAACAGGCTGCGGCATCCCTGGCGCGTGGTGCGTGTCGAACCGGAGCGTGGTGACACCAGCACCCTGGTGATCGAGCCGCTGGGTCACCGCGGATTCTCGTTCGACCCCGGCCAGTTCGCATGGATCGCCGTGGGCCGATCACCCTTCTCCATCACGCAACACCCCTTCTCGTTCTCCTCAGTCGCCGACACGGTGCCCGGTGGCACGGTCGCCATCACCATCAAGGCGGCTGGCGATTTCACGAGGTCAATCCCGACAGTGGCGCCCGGCACCCGGGTCTATCTCGATGGACCACACGGCGTGTTCTCCATGGACCGACGGCAGGCGCCGGGATACGTGTTCATCGCCGGAGGGGTCGGTGTGACGCCGCTCTACAGCATGGTCGTGACCATGCGCGACCGGCAGGACGTTCGGCCGGTGACCTTGTTCTACGCCAGCGCAACCTGGGAGGACGTTGTGTTTCGCGAGGAGCTGTACGAACTGAGCGAGACGATGCCGAACCTCGACATCGTCCATGTCCTCGACAGCCCACCACCGGGATGGGAGGGCGAGTCCGGGCGCATCACACCGGACGTGATTCGCCGACACCTCCCCGCTCAGTTTCAACGCTACGAGTACCTCGTGTGCGGTTCATCGGGCTTGATGGACGCCATGGAGGACGCGCTTGTCGCTGTTGGGGTTCCCTTTGCGCAGGTCAGTACCGAGCGTTTTGACATGGTCTGAGGGAGCGGCCGTGCGTCAGATCTGGACCACGCGACTCGTCCTCCTCGTCGGAGGCCTACTGCTCCTCGCCAGCGTGCTGTTCGCCGTAGCTCAGACATGACGAGCACCTCCACGATCGACGCCGCGCGAGTCATCGACACCTTCCTGCTGCTCCTCATCGGCATCGGTCCCAAGATCGCTCTGGTGCCCTACCTCAAGGCCACGGGAGAGCTGA
>DATAVK010000080.1:0-10498 GCA_036267755.1 Mycobacteriales bacterium | reverse complement strand
CGACTGCTCGAGCCGCTCCGCGATCCTCGCGCGCAGCGGGACGACGCCCTCCTCCTCGAGCTCGAGCACGGTCCGGAGATACATCTCCGAGGTGTCGATGAGGTCGTGGTCGTGGTTCACGACCCCATTGTCACCCCCGAGCGCGGCTGAGGGCTATTGACCGAGCTCCGCGACGATCTCGACGCCGTGCTCCCCCGGGTACGGCGGGACCCGGCCCAGACTGGCCGCGGTCCGGCTGAACCGAGGTGCCGGTGCGGGCTGGACGATGCCGGCGTGGTCGGTGAACGTGCCTCGAGCGGCCAGGTGCGGATGCTGTGGTGCCTCGGCCCACTCGAGCAGCGGGGCCGCGCAGGCGTCGGAGTCCTGCAGCAGGGCAGTCCACTCGTCGCGGGTCCGGGTCGCGAACAGCGCCGCCCACTCCTCGGCGGCCGCATCACGCGTGGCAGGACCGTCCTGCTGGAACCGCACCTCGTCGGGTAGGCCGTCACGGAAGCCGGTGAGCTGCACCAGCTCGGCATAGAACTTCGGCTCCAGCGCGCCGACTGCGACGTAACGATTGTCCGCGCACCGGTAGACCTCGTAGTGCGGCGCGCCGGTGTCGAGGAAGTTCGAGGCGCGCTCGTCGGTCCAGATGCCCATGGCGCGCAACGACGTGAACATCGTCGTCAGGACCGAGACACCGTCGACCATCGCGGCGTCGACCACCTGCCCCCGGCCGCTGACCGACCGTTCCTGCAACGCCGCGAGGATCCCCACTACGAGGAACATGGACCCACCCGCGTAGTCGCCAAGCAGGTTCAGCGGCGGCGTCGGTCGCTCGTCCTTGCGACCGATCGCCCACAGCGCCCCAGTGACCGCGATGTAGTCGATGTCATGACCCGCGCGGCTCGCCAGCGGGCCGTCCTGCCCCCACCCCGTCATCCGGCCGTAGACCAGCCGCGGGTTGAGCTGCTCGCAGTCCGCCGGCCCGAGCCCCAGCCGTTCCATGACGCCGGGTCGGAAGCCCTCGATGAGCACGTCCGCCCTGGCGATCAGGCGATGGATCACGTCGAGATCGGCAGGCGACTTCAGGTCCAAGGCGATGGAGCGCTTGCCGCGGTTGACGACATCCAGCCGGTATCCGGCCGGGTCGGGGGCGGGCACCGGACGGTCGACTCGGACGACGTCCGCTCCGAGGTCGGCCAGCAGCATCGCGGCGAACGGCCCGGGGCCGATGCCGGCGAGCTCGACGACGCGGATCCCGGCGAGCGGCCCGGTGGACGGCTGGGTCATGGACGCAGTCTCACAGCAGCCACCAGCCGGCGAAGTAGCGCACGCCGTACGGCGCCGCGTCGTACACCAGCCGAGCGGTTGTGACCGGGCGGCTGCCGACGGCGGCGGCGACCTGGCGCCACACCGGTGGCGCGTCCGCCCGGATCTCCTCGACCGGGTCTCGGGCGAGCGCCGACAACGACGCCACGTCACCGGCCGCGATGGCCGCCGCGACGCCGCGGTCGAATGTCTCCCGGGCGCCCTCGAACCCGTCGGACGGTTCGTCAGCGAAGTGGACGCTGCCGTCACCTACAGCCAGGTACGCCGTCCGGCCGCCGACCAGGTCCGCGGCCGTAGAGAACGCCGTCACGTAGTCCCGGCGGCCGTCCCACCCGCGGTCGTCCAGCAACCAGGCGCCCAGCCCGAGCTGCCAGGGCAGCGGCCAGCTGCCGAGCAGCTCCGGCGCCGGCAACCCGAAGCCGGTGAAGTCCCACACCGGTACGGCGCCGTTGAGCGTCGGCGGCGGGCTCGCGGCCATCACCACGATCCGGTCCGGGCCGCTAGCGAGCATCGCGTCGACCGCTTGCCGCGCGGCGGCGCGCACCTCGTCGGGCTCGCCCGGAGCCGCTCCCGCCAGGTCGGGGATCAGCAGCGGCGTGCTGGGGACGAACCCGACGGCAGCCACGTCGAGCTCCGGGGTCACGCTCACGCCAAGGCCCGGCGAGCGACCAGCGGCGCGATGTCTCCACGGATCGCCGACACCATCTGCAACACCCGGCGGGTCGCGACAACGTCGTGGGTACGGAAGATCCGGCCACCCAGCCAGGCGGCGATCGCGGTCGCCGCCAGAGTGCCTTCCAGTCGCTCACTGGTGGGCAGCCCGAGGGTCTCACCGACGAAGTCCTTGCGGGACATCGCCATCAGCACCGGCCAGCCGGTGGCTACGAGCACATCGGTTCGCCGGGTGAGCAGCAGCGAATGACGGGTGTTCTTCCCGAAGTCGTGGGTCGGGTCGATGACGATGCCATCCCGCCGGACCCCGGCGGCTACTGCGGCCTCCGCCGCGCGTTGCAGCTCGTCGCGGACCTCGGTGACGACGTCGTCGTACCAGACCCGGTGAGGAAGTGCTCGGGGAAGCAGACCGCCGGTGTGAGTGCAGACCAGGCCCGCGCCATGCTCCGCAACCACCGCGGTCAGTCCGAGGTCGGCGCCTGCCCACGCGTCGTTAACGACATCGGCACCTGCCCGGCACACAACGTCGGCGACCTCGCTGCGCCAGGTGTCGACGCTGATCACCAGGTCAGGGAAGCGCTCCCGTGCCGCCTCGACGACGGGGACGATACGACCCAGCTCGGTCTCGAGGTCGACCTCCGCGCCGGCGCCGGCCTTGACGCCACCGATGTCGACGATGTCGGCGCCCGCGTCGACCAGTTCGGCGATCCGGCCCACAGCCAGGTCGGTGCCGAAGGTGAGGCCGTGGTCCACGAAAGAGTCGGGCGTGACATTGACGATGGCCATGACGGCGAGCTCAGCCGGTCCGAACGTTCTCGACCCCCACCGCAGGAGCGCCGGTTCCGGCGTCGGATGGGCCATCGGCTCATCGTAGGCAGCCGAGCCCGGGCTGCGACGCCGGCGATCGAGCGGAATGATGACCTCATGGCGACGCCCATGACACCCGAGCGGATCCGCGAGTTCCTGAGCCACGGCCGGCGGACCGGCAAGCTAGCCACGACTCGGTACGACGGCCGTCCGCACGTAGCGCCGGTCTGGTTCATTCTCGACGGCGACGACATCGTTTTCATGACCGGGGCCGAGACCGTGAAAGGCAAGACGCTGCAACGCGATCCGCGTGCCGCGCTCGTCGTCGACCTGGAAGAGCCGCCCTACGCATTCATCATGGTCGACGGTCAGGTCACGCTGTCTCGCGACCTCGACGAGATGCTCCCGCTGTCGATCGCGATCGCCCGGCGGTACGTCGCAGCCGACGAGGCGGAGGCCTTCGGGCGGCGCAATGCGGTCGAGGGAGAGCTGCTGGCGAGGCTTCGCCCGGAGCACATCGTGGCTATGGACGACATCAGCGGCTGAGTCTTACCGTCAGCGAATGACCATGCCCGGGGCCGGTGGCCGGTCGCAGACACTCATCCTCACCGCGATGATTTTCGCTGTCGCGATGACGTTCATCGACCAGACGATCGTGTCGATCGCCGTCCCACAGATCCAGCGCGAACTCGGGCTGTCGAGCACCGGTGTGCAGTGGGCGGTGAACGCGTACCTGCTCTCGTTGGCGGCCTGCTTCGCGTTCGGCGGCCGGCTGGCCGACACGCTCGGTCACCGCAGGATGGTCGTCCTCGGTGTCGTCGTGTTCGCGGCGGCGTCAGCGCTGTGCGGGTTGACGCCGTCGACCGGCATCGCCGAAGCCTGGATCGTGACGTTCCGCGCAGTGCAGGGCATCGGCGGCGCCATCATGTTCCCGGCGGCGCTCGCCATCGTCGTCCAGACCTTCCCGCTCCATGAACGAGGCAAGGCACTTGCCGCCTTCTTCGGCATCGCCGGTGGCCTCACCGCGATCGGGCCGCTGCTCGGCGGCTACCTCACGCAGTGGACTTGGCGGGCGATCTTCTGGGTCAACATCCCGGTCGCTGCGATAGCGCTAGTCCTCATCGCGGTATCGAAGCCCGTGACCTCCTATCGCCGGGCGCCGATGGACTTCCGCGGCCTGGCCCTCATCGTCGCCGGGGTCGGGCTCAGCGTGTTCGGTTTCCAGCAGTCCTCGATCTGGGGCTGGAGCAACCCCGGCACGGAGATCTGCATCGTGGCCGGTGTCATCTTCCTGGTCGTGTTCTACCGAGTCGAAACTCGAACGACGTCGCCGCTGATCAACGTGAAGATCTTCCAGATCCGGCCGTTCCTCGTCGAGAACCTGGTGCTCGCGATCGCCATGCTGGTGTTCATCCCGGTGTTCTTTTTCGCCAGCGAGTACGCGCAGATCGCGTTGGGCAAGACGGCCTCCCAGGCCGGGTTGTACCTGCTGTTCTTCTTCCTCGGCTTCGCCACCGCGGCACAGATCGGCGGCCGGATGCTGGATCGCGTCGGAGCGAGACGGCCGGTCGTTCTCGGCTGCGCGCTGTCGGCCGTCGGGTTCGCGCTGTGGGCGAGCAAGGTGACCCAGCTCGACTTCGGCTCGCAGATCTGGTTCGTCATCATCGCCGGGGCGGGCATGGGGCTGATGCTCGGCCAGTCCAGCACCGATGCCGTCAACCGGGCGTCGAGGATGAGCTACGGCGAGGCGACCGGCATCACCCAGACCGTCCGTAACTACAGCGCCAGCCTGGGAATCGCCATCCTGGGCACGATCCTCGTCGCGCAGCTGAAGTCACACGTCGTCGCATCGCTGCTGGCGCGCGGCGTGCCCCACGCCGAGGCGGCCCGGCAGGCGGCAGCCATCTCGCAGTCACAAGGCGGCAACGTCGCCACGATCCCTCACTTCATCCGACTCGACTTCGCCGACGCGACGCGCACGATCTTCTACATCATGGCGGGCATCATGGTGGTCGCCGCCATCGTGGCCAGACGTGGCCTGGAGCCCGGGGTCCAGGTCGAGACCATCCCGGTGCAGGAGATGCATGATGACGACATCGACGTCTCGCGAACTGGTCACGAAGACAAGCCCGCGGTCGGTAGTTGACACCGTTTCTCGGCTGACGGATCTGTTGGCAGCAAAGGGGATCAAGGTCTTCGCTGTCGTCGATCACAGCGGCGAGGCCCGCGCAGCGGGGCTCGAGCTTCGCGACACTCAGGTCGTCATCTTCGGCAATCCACGAGCAGGTACGCCGATAATGGCGGCGGCACCACTCGCCGCCCTCGACCTGCCGCTGAAGGTGCTGGTCTGGGCGGACGGCGACCAGACCGCGGTCGCGTACACCTCACCGCCGGCACTCGCGGCGCGCTACGGCTTCGGTGCCGACCTCGCGGCGAAGCTAGCCGTCATCGACGCACTGACCGACGCGGCCGTGGCGCCCTAGCTCAGCCTGCGGAGGCAGGTTCCTGGGCCAGCTCGCCGGCCCGTACCCGGTCCAGCGTCGTCGCGGCCGCGGCGGCGATGTGAGGCACCTCGTTGCGCAACGCGGACGCATCGGCGGCGAAGCTCTCCGGGTGGTCGACCTTGCCGAGGAGCAGCGCGTCCAGATCGCTGAGCTGCTCGCTCAACCAGCCGATCGGATCGGCTGGGATCGCGGTATCGAAGACACGTGATCCGGGCTCGCTGTCCGCCATCAACGGGTGGTAGTGCATCCGGTCGGCGCTGCCCGGCCCCGCTGCGACCGACTCCAGAAAGTCCGCCCGCCAGATCGCCGTACCGATGACGAACGGCTGCGCGGCGTACACCGACCCCTGGTGAGGGAACCGGTCCACTCGGTGGAGCTCGATTCGAACTCCTCGCTCCGGACCCTCGTTGTCCGCTCGCTGATCGGGATCGAGGAAGTAGATGGCCTCGATGGTCACGGCCACGTTGTCGAAACAGAAGATTGACATCACGACACCATCCCCTCATCACGAGGGTGTGGAGTCAAGGCTTAGGACCCGAGGTAGAGGAAGCCCACCGCCTCGTCCCGGAAGTCCACGCCTGCCTCGCGAAGTGGCTCGCCCCAGTCCCCGACGCAACGCAGGTCGGCGCCCTCGGAGCCGTGATCGGCGGTGAGCACGAACGTCGTCGACTCCAGCGCACCCATCCGCTCGAGGTGGTCCAGGAACACGCTGAGCCGGCGGTCGGCGTCTCGCATCGCGTCACGGGCTATCGCCGAGTGCGGGCCGCCGGCGTGATGACCGGTGTCGGTGAGCAGCGTGTTCCACCAGGTCAGCCGCGGCGCCTCCGACGGGCTGGGCCACAGGTCGAGCATCTGGGTCAGGCCGACGGCGTCGACGGATGTCGACCACGCGTAGTCGGGGTCGACCTCGACGTGCTCGCGGCTGGCATGCGGATCGGTCATCGGGTCGGGCAGCAGCTCGTTCATCGACGAAGCCCCGTCCGACGACCCGGACTCGCGGATCAGCGCGAACGTCGAGTACGCCGCGCCACCATCGGCCGGCTCGTTGACGCAGGCGGTCGACGTCCCGACCCGGTCGAAGACGGTCCGTACGCCGGGCGCCAGCCACTCCGACCAGCGATGCCAGGTGCGGGCGTCGTTGGTGAGCCGCTGCATCGCCGTACCCCGGTCGTAGTAGGCGTTGTTGACGATGCCGTGGCGACCCGGGCCCAGCCCGGTCAGCGCGCAGGTGTGGTTGACGAGCGTGACGCTGGGGAACTCCGCGACCGCACCGCCGGTGAGGGAGCAGCCGCGCTGAAGCAGCCGCGCGACCGCAGGGAGCTCGCCGGCGGCGGCCATCGCGAGCAGCGAGTTGGAGTTGCAGCCGTCCCACAGCAGCCCGACGACATGCGTGGACACCCGCGGCACCAACAGGTCCACCAGAGCGACACCGTCCATGTCGGCCAGGGACGGCAACGGGCATCCGGCCAGCCACGCCAGCGTGGGCGCGATGTCGATGACCCTCGCCGCGGTGTCGAGCCGGCCGCGAGCGGTCACCGCCGGCCCGGACAGCACCAGCGGAGCCCGTGACTGGATCACCGACAGCGATCCGTGCTCGCCGAGGTGACCCCCGCGTTCCGGCCAGTGGTGGCGGCCGGTGTGGACGACCGCGATGTCGGGCGCCGCGTCGGCCGCGAACAGCGAGCCCAGCCGGGCCGCCGCCCAAGGGTAGGAGTTGCGCGAGTTGGGTGGTGAGGGGTCGGCCAGCTCCTCGGCCAGGGTCGGGAATGCCAGCGGGTCCTGGTGGGCGACCGGGTCCCGGCCGCGGAGCAGCTCGGCGGGCGCATCGGCATCCAGCCGCGACAGCCGGGAAGCCCCGTCGGCGTTTGCCACGATGATGCCGTCGCCGTCCGGATAGGCGACCAGGTCGACGACGTTGGCGAGCGACGGGTCGCACAACACGTCCACGGCGAGCGCGCGCTGGATGTCGAGGTCGGTCGGCGCGGTCACCGGTCGACCCTAAGTGAGCGACGGGTCCGGCCTCCGGTCAGCCCGCCAGCTCCCGCAACGTGTCACCGAAGCCGCCGACTGCGCGCGGGTCGCGCCGGGCACTCGTCACAACGGGCAGGGTCGCGGTCCGGATGACCTTGCGATGAGCCAAGGCGGCAAGCAGGGCGACGTCCTCGTCGGTCTCGAGCGGGGCCCATCCGCCGGCATCGAGATAGGCCGCCGCCGAGCACCCGAGGTTGGCCCCGTGGACGTGGGGGTGGTGCTCGACCGAGCGGTACGACGCGTGCCACAGCGGCCCGGTCTCCGGTGGGTGGTCAGACCAGTCGTCGACGATGACGGTCCCGACGACCACCTCCCAGCCGCGACCCGCCAGGCCCAGCTGCTGGCTCAACCAGTCGGGCGGAACCACCGAGTCGGCGTCCGTGGTCGCGAGCCAGATCCGATCCGCGGGCGTGCCGCACGCCAGCCGCAGGACGTGATCGACACCCTGCCCGCGCGCCGCGCCCACGTTGCCTGCATCGGTCTCGACTTTGTGGATCGACGGGTACGACGCGACGATCGCTGCGCTCGCATCGGAGCATCGGTCGAGAGCGACGACGATGTGAACCGGCACTGCCACGGCCGCTGCCGCCGCCTCGATCGCGTCCAGGCAGCCCGGCAGCAGCAGCTCCTCGTTGCGCGCGGGGACCACGACACCGACGACGTCGATGCCCGCAGTCACGGCCACAACCCGCTCCGCTCGGCGACCGACTTCGACGGCTCGGTCTCGAAGACCTCGAGCAGCAGGTCGGCGTCGGTGTAACGGGCCAACCGATGCAGCTCGGGTCGCCCACCGAAGGTGGCGTGCACGTCGTCGCCACGCAACGGGTAGTCCGCGACCGGGTGCCGCCAGTGGGCAGCTACCAGTGACCCGCCGGGCTCCAGGCAGCCGACGCAGCGGGTGACGAGCAGCTCGAGATCGTCCGGGCTCAGGTAGTAGCCGACCTCGGAGACCACGACGAGGTCGAACCGGCCGTCGGGCCACGCCGCCGGGACAGCGAGCTCGATCACTTCCACGTCGTCGTACGGCGCCACCCGGTCTTTCGCGGCGGCGACGGCCGCGGGCGCGACGTCGCAGGCGAGCAGCTCATCGCACCGTTCGGCCAGCAGCGCGGTAAGCACACCGATGGAGCAACCGGCTTCGAACCCGCGGCGGTACCGCTCGCGCGGCAGGGCGGCCAACGTAAGGGCGTACTTCCGGCGCTCGTACCAGCGCGACGTGAATCCCCAGGGATCCGGCGCTTCGGCGTACATCGCCTCGAAGTAGGACGCGGGCAGCGTCACGCGAACACCACCTCGAACGGCCGCTGGAAGTGCGCGACGACATGCGGTGGCAGCACCGCGGCATCGGCGGGCTTGGGGCCGATCGGCCGCACCTGGGTGTCGAAGGCATCGATCGCCCGGGCCTTCGCCGCAGGGTCGGGCACCGTCACCGTGCGCAGCCGCGACCATGGCACCCGTGGATCGCCGACCTCCGCCCAGTGCCACATCCAGATCGGGTACTCCAGCAGGGTGCCGGCCAGCTCCGCAGCCACCCGGCCGACTGTCTCGTGATCGGGATGCGCGTCGCCGCGCCACGGCGCAACGACCACGTCGTCGTCTCGAACCACGGTCTCGATGGCCGCTCGGAGCCGATCGGCGTGGTCGCAGACGCCGCCGTCCGGCAGCCCGAGGGCGATCGACTCGACCGGCTCGACTCCGAGCTCGGCCAGGGCGCGCTGCGACTCCTCGCGGCGCAGGGCCGCCAACCCGGCTGGTGAGATCGCGCCTGACTCGGGGTGTGAGGCCTCACCGTCGGTCGCCCATACCGCGACGACCTCGGAGCCGGCGGCCCGCGCCGCGGCCAGCAGCCCGCCCACACCGAGCACCTCGTCGTCAGGATGTGCAGCCAGCACCACCATCCGCCTGCCCTGCAACAGCTGGGCATCCAGTGGCGACCACACCCGTGCCCCGAGCCACCGGTCCCAGGAGAGCTCGTCGGTGCCGGTCCCCTCGATCGCGATGCTCACCAGTCGTCGCCCGCGTCGGCGACCAGACGACCGAGCGAGGCGAGGTCGCGGTCGGCGTGACTCTGGCGCAGGTAGAGCTGGAGGTCCGCGATCCGACGGGCATGGTTCGCGTCCAGGGCCAGCGGCGCCGCCCCGAGCGCCCGCCCGACCCGATCGATGGTCTCGGTAGCGGCGGCCTCAACGACCGCGCGGGTACGACGGGCCACGGCGGCGGCACGTCCGGTGGCGTCGCGGGGGTCCGCGTCGAAGGCCGCCGCCGCGGCGGCCAGCGCGGCACGTGCGCCACTGAGCGCGGCGTCCACAGCGCCGAGGTGCATCAGCCCCAGCTGGTCGAGCGACCGCCGGTCATGGGCTCGTTGCAGCGATCGAGCGACCCCGACTGCGCCGCCGTACCAGACCGCGGCGACGCCGGCCGCGCCGTGCCAGAACCCCGGTCGGTCGACGTACGCCCCGGGGATGCCGACGCCGACGGCGGGGGCGTCACTGAAGTCGACGCTTCGCGTGTCGGCGCCTCGCAGCGTGGCAACCGGCCATGCGTCGTCGACCGGACTGATCCCGGGCGCCGCGAGATCGACCGCGAACAGCTGGGACCCATCCGGGCCAGCCGCGGTGATGAGCGCTCGAGTGCAGATCCCGGCGCCGCTGCACCACGCCTTGCGGCCATCGAGTCGCCACTCGCCGCCCGATCCCGATGGGGTGGCGCGGACCGGGGCATGTGGTGGTTCAGCGGCCCAGACCCCCCAGACGTCGGCACGCTCGGTCGTTGGGCCGTTGAGCTCGGCGAGGATGGCGATCGCGTCGGTGTGCGCCTCGCCCAGCCGGGCCACCGTGAGGTCCAGCTCGGCCAGCCGGCTGAGGATGCGGAATCGGTCCGCCGTGCGGCCGAACGCCGGCAGCGGCAGGTCCAGCGTGCCGGCCTCGATCAGGCGGCGCAGCGCCTCGGCGGCCCCGGCAGGTGAGTCCAGATCACTGGATTCGATGTCGAGCGAGCGCCACCGCCGCACCAGGCCGTCCGCCGTCGGATCGGCAAAGGTCCCTGCGGCCGCCACGGGGTGGGTCATGTCCGGTGCCCGCCCGAGCAAACCGGTCCGGACAGACGGCTGTCCCCGTGAGCAGGTCGCTCACGGGGACAGCCTGCCGCCGCTTAGCGGACGGCCATAGCGGCCA
>DATAVK010000079.1:0-3211 GCA_036267755.1 Mycobacteriales bacterium | reverse complement strand
TACAGCGTGCACACTTTCGCCTGGTTCCACCCGCACGACACCGACGGCGTTGCTTCGGTCACCAGCCCGATGCTCCTGGCGCTCGACGCGGCCGCGCAACGACAGGTGTACCTCCAGGATTTCGGATTCATCGCTTCGTCGGATGCGCCTTACACTGCACCGATCTGGTTGAGCGAATTCGGTGTGCCGGTGTCGAGCCCTGACAGCTGGTCCGCCACTTTCCGAGTCCTGGTCTCCTATCTGGTCGATCATAAATTCAGTTTCGGCTACTACACGATCTCCAGCTGGTACCCGAAAGAACCGCGATACCTCGCCTACTGCTACGACAAGGCGCCCACGTGGCAGAATGAACCCGGTTACGACGCCCGCTGCAACACCTATGGGCTCCTCAACCGGGATTGGTCGGCCTTCGTCGACGACTGGCGGCTGGACACATTGCGGACACTGTTGAACGAGCGGTGAGCTAGGCCGCCGGCCGCATCAGCGGGCAGAGTTGCAACCAGGGTGACGCCTGCCTCGGCGCGTCGCGCCTCAGGCGTCGCAACTCTGCCCGTGGGCGCCGTAGCCGATGCGACGGTCGATGGCCGCGAGCGCGCAGTCCGTGGCGGCGCGCGCCTGAAGGCTTCGCGGCGAGTTGTCGATCAGCGCCAGCTCGCCGAACATCTCGCCCGGGCCGATCGTGGTCACGAGGTGCCCGTCCCGCAGCAGCTCGATGGAACCGTCGATCACCCCGAACATGCGCGTGCCCTCGTCACGCTCACGGAAGAGCGTCTCGCCCTGGCGGAGCTCGATGGTCTCCTTCGCGTTCGCGAACAGACTGCGCCCTGCACTCAACCTGCTCACCTCCTGGTCGTCCGGGCGTACCAGGTGCGACCTGTCGCGGTATGCCCCCGAAACCGCTTGAACGGGAACTCACAATGAACAGTTCCCGAATGATGATCCACCTCCGGGACCGACGTCGAGAGCCTTCGGCGTGGCTCCCGGGCAAGGCGGAGGCCGGCTGTTAGCAAGGAGCGTGCGGACCGCGTCGCGCGAGAGAAGGCCGAGGGGCTTTCGGTGGGCACAGTTGGGGCTGTGCGCGGCGCTCGTTGTCGTCGCCTCGGCGAGCACGGGGGCCGTTGCGGCACCGACGTACACGACCACAGATCTGACGGGCCTCGGAAGCACTCCGACCAGGGTCGCGGTGGACCCGGCGACCGCAACCGTCTACGTGACCGACCTCGGTAGCAACGACGTGTCGGTCATCAACGAGACCGGCAATGCCGTCACCGCCACAATCCCGGTCGGCAGCGGACCCAACGGGATCGCGGTGGACCCGACCACCCACATGCTCTACGTCGCCAACGGTGGCGACAACACCGTCTCCGTAGTCGACGAGACGGCGGACGACGTCACCGCCACAATCCCGGTCGGCGCCATGCCGCTGGAGATCGCGGTCGATCCCACCTTGCGGACTGCCTACGTGGCCGACTTCGGTTCCGCCGAGGTCTCCGTGATCGATGAGACCAGTCGCACTGTGACTACCGTCCCGGTCGGTGACGAGCCGATCGGGGTCGCCGTGGACCCCACGACGCACACCGCCTACGTGACCAACAGCGGTGGCGCGACCGACGCCCTGGGCGGCAACACCGTGTCGGTGATCGACGAGACCACCAACACCGTCACCGCGACCGTCCCGGTCGACACCAACCCGCAAT
Organism: Mycobacteriales bacterium; assembly: GCA_036267755.1. Lineage (GTDB taxonomy): Bacteria > Actinomycetota > Actinomycetes > JAFAQI01 > JAFAQI01 > DATAVK01. The sequence continues at coordinate 1,514 of DATAVK010000079.1, read as the reverse complement.
CGGCCGCCGTCGACCCGACCAGGCACGTCGTCTACGTGACCAACGCCGGCCAGACCGCCCCCGGCGGCAACGACGTCTCGGTCATCGACGAGAGCACGAACACGGTCACCGCAACCGTCGCGGTGGGAACCGCGCCGGCCCATGTGGCGGTGGATCCGGTCGTCGGCACCGCTTACGTGACGGACAACGGCAGCAACGACGTCTCGGTCATCGACGAGACCACCAACACGGTCACCGCGACCGTCCCGGTCGGCGCCCACCCGGTGGGCGTTGCGGTCGACCCGACGACCCACAACGCCTACGTCGCGGACCAAGGCGGCGGCGCGACCGAGATCACCCGGTCGGTACCCACATCCGGGATACCTTCGATCTCCCGTCCAGCGCCCACCCGCCACGGCCATGCCGGCAGTGGCGACCCGAACCCGAACACCAACCCGAGCGGCGTGCTGGGCTCGGACAACTCCACCGGCGTCGCGGCGACCGCCGACAGTGGCCGGCCGACCGTGACGACGGTGTGCTCGGGCGCGTGTGCCCTCGCCGCGACCACCGAGGGCGAGAAGGTCGTGGTCGCCGCGACCGACACCGTCGTGGGCGCGCCGAAGGCCCGCGCGGCTTACGTCCGTGGGTCGACCGGCCCCGTCTTCTTCCTCACTGTCAACGGTGGTGGAGCGCGACCGCGCTGCCCCGGGTACCGGGACCTGGACCACGACTGGGTGCAGTTCGGGTTCCGGTCCGGCGCCGGCAGCACGTTCGAGAAGAACGCCACCATGACCTCGACCCACCCGACGTCCCGAAACGCGGCCGAATCGAGGCTCGCTGTCGAACAGGTGTGCTTCGAGGCGCCCTACCGGTTCGTCACCCGCCCCGGCTTCGCGTCGGCAAGGCGCGGGAAGGTCTTCGGCGGAGTGCTCCCTGACTGCGACCGGGTGATCGCGGCCGCAGCGCGTGTCCGTCTCGCCACGCCATGTGTGACGTCCCGTCAGGCAGCGCGGGTGGGCGGGGGATGGGCTGTCCGGTTGGTTTTCTGGATCCCGCCCAATCGTCAGGATCCGAAGGCATTGGGCTGACCGGACCAGTCCGTCCCGCGGCCCCACCGAAGGCTGCGGAACACCTCGGTGACGGCCGAGCCCCCCGGGATCGTGAGCCCCGCCCCGGGCGTCCCGAAGTTGTTCAGCAGGCGACGGCTGACCGAGAAGTCAGCGCAGCGGTGGCTGCGCCGGCCCCCACCGGCGATGTCAGCCAATGCGCCCATACGGGCACGCATCCGGAAAGCCTCGCCCAGAACGACCACAACCATGACGTGCAGAAAGACGTCCCGGCCTTCCCCGTTGAATCGAGACCTGTCAATATAGATATCAGCCGATATAGACACTTCTCGATGGAGGCTCGGTGGAGGTACCGGAGTGCTGCTCCCCGATGGTGCGGGAGCCACTGAGCGCGGCCGCGGCCGCGGATTGGGCCGCGGTGTTCAAGGCGCTGGGCGATCCCGTGCGCCTGCGGCTGTTCTCGCTGAT
>DATAVK010000078.1:0-7463 GCA_036267755.1 Mycobacteriales bacterium | reverse complement strand
GTCTCGGACGCGCTGCGCCGTTCGTCGTACACTGTGGATGCGGTCGCGGCGTTGGACCTCGCCGATCTCGACGGTCTCTCGCCACCTGCGACGCTCGTCCGGCTGTTCGTGCGCGGCGAGCCGCTCGACGCGGAGGCTGTGGCACGGGTGCTGCCGCTGGCCGATGCCGCCCCGCTGTTGACCCGATCCGGCGGAACGGTCCGAGCGGCGTACGACGTGTCGCCGCACGCCGACGGGACCCACGACTGGTGGGTCGTGTCCGACCGCACCGACCCGGGCGGTCGCCCGGTGCGCCGCGACCACGTCCTCGGGGTCGGCTCGGCCGCCATGACCCTCGCGCAGCTGACGGTGCGCCGGCCGGTAGCCCGGGCCCTCGACGTCGGCACCGGCTCAGGCGTGCTCGCGCTGCACCTCGCCGGGCACGTCGACACCGTCACCGCGACCGACTCGGTGCCTCGAGCGTTGAGCCTGGCGGCTACAACGGCCGCGCTGTCCGGCGTGAGCATCGAGCTGCTCGAAGGCGATTTGGTCACGCCGGTGGCGGATCGGGAGTTCGACCTGGTCGTGTGCAACCCGCCGTTCGTCGTCGGCCCCGGTGCGCGGTTCGACTACCGCGATGGCGGGCTGCCGGGAGACGAGCTGTCGCGCCGGGCGGTCCGGGCCTGCGCTTCGGTCTTGGCCGACGGCGGTGTCGCCCAGCTGCTGGTCAACTGGCTGCACGTCGACGGCGAGGACTGGCGGGACCGGGTGTCGTCGTGGGTCTCCGACCTGGGCGTGGACGCCTGGCTGATCGAGCGCGACCAGGAACGTCCCGCCGGCTACGTCGCCACCTGGCTCGACGACGCCGGTGAGTCGGCGGATGTCGAGCTGCGGGAGCGCTGGCTGCGCTGGTTCGAGACGGAGCGGATCAACGCCGTTGGCTTCGGCTGGGTCGTGCTGCGGCGTGGCGGGTCACCGCACCGCCTGGCCATTGAGTCGGTGCTCCACCCCGTGGACCAGCCGCTCGGCCCCCACATCGCGGGCTGGCTCGACCGGACCGAGTGGCTGCGCGGCCGGGACGACGACGCGCTGCTCGGGGCGGCGCTGCACGCCGCGCCCGGCGTACGGCTGGACACCGCGGCAACCGTCGGCGACAGCGGCTGGGAGCCGACGGCGTCGATGCTGCGCCTCGACGAAGGCTTCCGGTGGACGGTGCCGACCGACGACGCGAGCGCCGCACTCGTCGCCGGCTCTGACGGCACGCATCGGCTGGCCGACCTGGTCGACGTGCTGGCCGTCGCGACCGGCATCCCGGCCGACACGCTGGCGTCCCCGGTGTGCGCCTCGGTGCGGGCGCTGGTCGACCGCGGGATCCTGCTGCCATGACGGGCCAGCTGTCGCTGTTCGGTTCGACAGCGCGCGAGCCCGCCCTCGCCGATCTTGACGGCCTGCTTGCCGGTAACGGCCAGGCGGTTCGCCGCGACGCCACCGCCCGGATCTCGATCGTCGTCGAGCAGCCGTGGCGGGTCGACGCCCTCGTCCACCAGCTGGCCGAGCAGCTCGGCATCGACGCCGAGGCCGCGGCCGCCGAGGTCGGTGTCACGGTGCGCACGCCCTGGCTCGACGACCTGCACCCGATCGCTGACGGCTGGGCCCGGGGAGCGGTCAAGATGCCCCCCGCCGGCTGGGTGCTGGATGGTCCCCGGCTGCGCTGGTGGTGCATCGCCGAAGGGCTGGCCGGGCCGGACATGTATACGCTGCAGCTTGGCGCGAGCGATCAGCAGTCGTGGCTCGCGATCGGGTCCGCTCTCGCCGCCGCCGGTATCCCCGGCGTTTTGGTGGGTCCCCGTGCCGATGGTCCGGCGTACCGGATCGTTGGGCGCAGGCGGTTGGCTCGGCTGGTCGAGCTGGTCGGGGACTCCCCGCCCGGTGTGCCTGCAGCCGCGTGGCCGACTGCACACTAGGACGCGCGACCAGGTCAACGAACACCCCGAGTAGCACCGAAGGGATTAGAGCGTGGCGAGGACTTCTGATGTAGCACCGGTGGACGGCGACGGCCGCCGCCGGCTGGTCATCGTCGAGTCGCCCGCGAAGGCCCGCACCATCGCGGGGTACCTCGGTCCGGACTACGTCGTGGAGTCCTCGATCGGGCACATCCGCGACCTGCCGGGTGGCGCGGCCGAGATGCCGCCTGCCCAGAAGCACCTGTGGAAGACCTACGGGATCGACGTCGACAACGGCTTCGCACCGGTGTACGTCGTCAACGCCGACAAGCGACAGCAGGTCGCGAAGCTGAAGGCTGCGCTCAAGGACGCCGACGAGCTGCTGCTCGCGACGGATGAGGACCGCGAGGGCGAGGCGATCGCCTGGCACCTGCTGGAGGTGCTCAAGCCGCGGGTGCCCGTGCACCGCATGGTCTTCCACGAGATCACCCCCTCCGCGATCCGGGAGGCGGTCGCCCATCCGCGCGACATCGACCGGGCGCTGGTCGACGCGCAGGAGACCCGCCGGATCGTCGACCGGCTCTACGGCTACGGGATCTCGCCCGTGCTGTGGAAGAAGGTCATGCCGCGGCTTTCCGCCGGTCGGGTGCAGTCCGTCGCGACCCGACTCCTGGTCGAGCGAGAGCGGGCCCGGATCCGGTTCCGGTCGGCCGAGTACTGGGACCTCGAGGCGACCTTCGACACTGGCCGGCCGCCGCAGGCCCCCGGCGACCCGACGTCGTTCGAGGCCACCCTGGTGGCGCTGGACGGCAAGCGGATCGCGACCGGCCGGGACTTCGATGAGAGCGGTCAGCTCTCCCGTGACGTCGTTCAACTGGACGGCGAGGCCGCGGGCGCGCTCGCGACCCGGCTCGCCGACACGTCGTTCACGGTGCGCAGCGTCGAGGAGCGGCCCTACCGGCGTTCGCCGTACCCGCCGTTCATGACGAGCACGCTGCAGCAGGAAGGTTCGCGCAAGCTCCGGCTCACCGCCCGGCTCGTGATGTCGCTGGCACAGCGGCTCTACGAGAACGGCTACATCACCTATATGCGGACCGACTCGACGACGCTGTCCGAGACGGCACTGGCCGCCGCCCGGGCCCAAGCCCGAGAGTTGTACGGCGCGGACTACGTGCCCGACTCGCCGCGGCAGTACAACCGCAAGGTCAAGAACGCGCAGGAAGCCCACGAGGCGATCCGTCCGGCCGGCGACTCGTTCCGGACCCCTGCCTCGCTACGCGGCGAGCTCGGCAACGACGAGTACCGGCTCTACGAGCTGATCTGGCAGCGGACCGTGGCCTCGCAGATGGCAGACGCCGTCGGACGGTCGGTCACCGTTCGGGTGGCTGGCGCGTCCTCCAACGGTGAGGACTGCGAGTTCTCGGCGTCCGGCAAGGTCATCACCTTCCCCGGCTTCCTGCGGGCGTACGTCGAGGACACCGACGATGCGACCGAGCGCGACGACCGCGAGCGCCGGCTGCCGCAGGTGACGGAGGCGCAGCCGCTGACCGCCGCCGGCATCGAGGCCCAGCCGCACGCGACGTCGCCACCCGCGCGTTACACGGAAGCGTCGCTGGTCAAGGCGCTGGAGGAGCTGGGCATCGGTCGCCCGTCGACGTACGCCTCGATCCTCGGCACCATCCAGGACCGCGGCTATGTCTTCAAGCGTGGCACCGCACTGGTGCCGTCGTTCACCGCGTTCGCCGTCGTCGGGCTGCTGGAGCAGCACTTCGGTCGGCTCGTCGACTACGGCTTCACGGCGTCCATGGAGGATGACCTCGACGCGATCGCCAGCGGAACCGCGCAGTCCGACCAGTGGCTGAGCCGGTTCTATTTCGGCGATGAAGACGCGGTCGCGATCGATGGCCCTTCCGACGACCCGGGTTCCGATGGCGACCCGCACGGTCTCAAGGCGCTCGTGCAGGACCGGCTGGGTGAGATCGACGCCCGCGAGGTCAACTCGCTGCCGCTGGGCATGGCTGAGGACGGCGAGCCGGTTGTCGCCCGCGTCGGCCGGTACGGCCCGTACGTCCAGAAGGGCGACGACCGCGCGAGCATCCCCGACGACATGCCGCCGGACGAGCTGACGGTCGACCGCGCCATGGAACTGCTCACCAAGACCAGCGATGAGCGGCTGCTCGGTCAGGATCCCGAGACGCAGGAACCGATCCTGGTTCGCAGCGGGCGCTACGGGCCCTATGTGACGACGCAGCCGCTGGACGGCGGCGAAATCCGAACGGCGTCGCTGTTCAAGGACATGGCGGTCGCCGACGTGACCCTCGACGACGCCGTCAGGCTGCTCACCCTGCCGCGGACGCTCGGCGTCGATCCCGCGAACGGTGAGCCGGTCACCGCGCAGAACGGTCGTTACGGCCCGTACGTGAAGCGCGGCACGGAGTCACGCTCGCTGGACAGCGAGCCCGCGCTGTTCACCGTGACGCTGGATGAGGCGCTGGCATTGCTGGCCCAGCCGAAGGCGCGGGGCCGCCGCGCCGCTGCCGCGCCGCTGCGTGAGGTCGGTGTCGACCCGTCGTCCGGGAAGCCGATGGTCGTGCGGGAAGGTCGGTTCGGTCCCTACGTGACCGACGGCGAGACCAATGCATCGCTGCGCAAGGGCGACAGCATCGAGGAGCTCACGCTGGACCGGGCCGCCGAGCTGCTCGCCGAGCGACGGGCTCGCGGCCCCGCGCCGAAGAAGACCGCGAGTCGACGCGGGCCGGCCAAGAAGACCGCTGCCAAGAAGACGACAGCCAAGAAGTCAACCGCCAAGAAGACTGCGGCGAAGAAGGCTGCCCCCAAGAAGAAGTGATCAGCGATCGATCGTTGGCTCGCCCGGATCGTGATGTTGACGGTGGATCTTGGTGACGCCGCGCTCGCTACGATCGAACGGACCCCTGATCGAGGAGCCGGTCATCCCAGCATTTCGTCGGCTGCAACGCAACGGTGCGCACGTCCGCGACCTCGGTGAGGTCGCGGCCGCGCCGCCGCAAGAGCGCGAGGTGCGCAGCGTGCTCGCGATCAAGGGGTTTCGCCGGCTGTGGATCTCGCTGTCGCTGTCGAGCCTGGGCGACTGGCTCGGCTTCCTCGCCATCACGGCGCTGGCCTCGCAGCTCACCGCGTCGTACTCCGGCCAGCTCTATGCCGTCGCTGGGGTGCTGTTCGTCCGGCTGCTCCCGGCGCTGCTGATCGGCCCGATCGCAGGCGCCTGGGCCGACCGCTTCAACCGGCGTACGACGATGGTCGTCACCGACGTCATCCGGTTCGGCCTCTACGTCTCGATCCCGTTCTGGCAGTCGCTGCCGTGGTTGTTCGCGGCGACGTTCCTCATCGAGTGCGCGAGCCTGTTCTGGATCCCGTCCAAGGAAGCGTCGATCCCCAACCTGGTCCCGCCGAGCAAGCTCGAGGACGCCAACCAGCTCAACCTGGTCACGACCTATGGCTTCGGCGCGGTGGCCGCGGCGGTGTTCTCAGCGCTCGCGTTCGTGACCCGGGTGCTGGCGCACAACTTCTCGTTCTTCCGCACCAACCCCGTCGACCTCGCGCTCTACATCGACGCGGCGACATTTGCGATATCGGCGCTCACCATCGTCAACCTCTCGGAGATCGACCGGGCCAAGTCGCCGGCCGAGGCCACCTCGCCGGGGGTGGAGGGCGAGCAGATCGGCTTCTGGCAGTCGATCACCCAGGGAGCGAGGTACCTCGGGACCGAGCGCTGGCTCAAGGGCCTGGTGATCGGCATCTGCGGCGCCACCGGTGCCGGCGCCGCCGTCATCGGTTTGTCGCAGTCGTTCGCTAAGACCGACCTCGGCGGCGGTAACGCTGCCTACGGCACGCTGTTCGGGACGGTGTTCATCGGCTTGGCGAGCGGGATGTTCCTGGGACCCCGGCTGATCGGCAGCTTCCCGCGCCGCCGCGTCGTCGGGCTCGCCATCGGCGCCTGTGGCATCACCCTGGCGATCGACGCCGTCGTCCCCAACCTGGCGCTCGCGATCGTCATGACCGGGCTGCTGGGCTTCTGGGCAGGCACGGTGTGGGTGGTCGCGCTGACCCTCGTCGGCGCCGGTGTCCCGGACGACCTGCGCGGCCGCACCTTCGCCTTCATCTACAACCTGATGCGGATCGTGCTGCTGGTCGCGGTGGCCCTGGCCCCACTGTTGGCCGGCCGGATCGGCCTGCACGTCCTGACCGTCGACCGGGCCCAGATCCGGATGGACGGCATCACCTGGGTGCTGTTCGGGGCCGGCGCTATCGCCGTACTGCTTGGCGCCTTCTGCTATCGACTGATGGACGATCGCAGCGATGTCCCGCTGCGCGCCGACATCGTGGCTGCCCTGCGCCGTCGGTCGCCGCAGGTCGGCCGAGGCACCACGTCCGGCCTGTTCATCGCCTTCGAGGGTGGCGAGGGATCGGGCAAGTCCACCCAGGTACGCCGGCTGGCGGCGGCCTTGGCCACCGACGGCCGTGAGGTGGTCGTGACCGCCGAGCCCGGCTCCACCGCGGTCGGCGTCCGACTGCGCGAGGTGCTGCTCGACCCGGCCAGTGCCGGCCTGACCCCGGTCGCCGAGGCGATGCTCTATGCCGCCGACCGGGCCCAGCACTCCACCGACGTGCTGCGGCCGGCACTCGAGCGCGGTGCCGTGGTCATCACCGACCGGTACGTCGATTCCTCGATCGCCTACCAGTCTGGTGGACGTGAGCTGCCAGAGTCGGATGTCCGCCGGCTGTCGGTCTGGGCGACCGGCGGCCTGCGACCCGACCTCACCGTGCTGCTCGACATCGACCCGGTCCTCGGGCTGCGCCGGGCGGAGCGGCTCGGGCCGGCCGACCGGCTCGAGTCGGAGACCCTGGACTTCCATCGCCGGGTCCGCAAGTGCTTCCTCACGCTCGCCCGGCAGGGCCGCGGTCGCTACCTCGTCCTCGATGCGACCGCACCGATCGAGCGGACCCACGCGGCGGTGCTCGCCCGGGTGCGTGCGCTGCTACCGGTGCCTGACGTGACGCAAGCCGAGCCGTCGGCACCGGCCGACCCGACGTACGCCGGGACGCGACCGTGAGCAGCTTCGACTCGCTGGTCGGCCAGGACCGGGTGGTGGAGCAGCTACAGCAGGCCCTGAGCGCCGCACAGGCGGTGCTGCGCGGCGAGGCCGGTGCGGGGATGACCCACGCCTGGCTGTTCACCGGCCCGGCCGGCTCGGGCCGGTCGGTGGCCGCTCGGGCCTTCGCGGCGGCGCTGCAGTGCCCCGACGGTGGGTGTGGCGAGTGTCACGAGTGCCGCACCGTCGGCGCCGGCTCCCACCCCGATGTCGAGGTGGTCACGCCGTCCGGGCTCTCCTACAGCGTCGCCGAGACCCGGCGATTGGTCGCTCGCTCGGCGTTGGCGCCGTCCAACGGCCGCTGGCAGGTGACGGTCGTCGAGGACGCCGATCGGTTCACGGAGCAGGCCCTCAACGCGTTGCTGAAAGCCCTCGAGGAGCCGCCGCCGCGCGGGGTCTGGCTGCTCTG
>DATAVK010000077.1:0-79092 GCA_036267755.1 Mycobacteriales bacterium | reverse complement strand
CAGCCACGGGTTATGCAGAGCTGGCCGCCGAGCTGCACTACGACCTCGGCGACCCGTTCGCGGTCACGCTGCACATCGGCACGGACTGCGACGAGCCGGTGGTCTGGGTGTTCGCCCGTGAGTTGCTCTCAGCGGGGGTCGCTGGGCCCACAGGTGAGGGCGACATCACCGTGGCGCCCGCCCGCGAGGGCGGCGAGCGGATGGTCCGAATCACCCTCGCCACCGACTGCGTCGCTACGATGCTCGCGCCGAGCGACACGGTCGTGGAGTTCCTGGTCGAGACCTATGCCCGGGTGCCCACCGGCACCGAGAGCGACCACGTCGACTTCGAGGCTGAGATCTCGTCCTTGCTCGGCTGACTGACTCGCGTCACACCCGCTGGGTCAGACCCGTTCGGATTGGTGCCGAGCGGCGAGCGCCTTGACGTTGCGTGGCAGCTTGCCGGCGGCCAGATCGCCCACGGTGACGTTCTCGAGGACCTCCCGGAGGCTCCCGCGCACCGCCATCCACACCTCACGCAGCGACTCCGCCGCACCCGGATAGGACAGTTCGGACAGACTGAGGTCCCGGACGTTGGCCAGCGGGCCGTCCACCGCTCGGATGACGTCCGCCAGCGCGATCTCCGAAGCGGGCCGGCTGAGCACGTAGCCACCCTCCCGGCCACGCTGGCTACGGACCAGATGGGCGTTGCGAAGTTCGCGGAGGATGCCGAGCAGGAAGTTGAGCGGGATGTCCTGAGCGATGGAGATGTGCTCGGCCTTGACCGCGACCCCCTCGGGCGCAGCCGCTAGCTCTGCCATGGCGCGCACCGCGTAGTCAGACTTCGCCGAGATCCTCACAGCCGCAGTCTGCCGTACAACAGGCTGAGCGCGCAGGATCAGCGACGATGTCGTCGCCAGAACCCAATCCCGACGCCGATGGCAGCCACCACGCCCACTGCGATTAACACCCGGTCTGGACGCAACCGCCGCTGGTCGCTCGACCCGTCCGCCAGCAGCGGCCCGGCCCCTGAGTGGTTCTCCGAGTGGTGCAGCACGGACGAGACCTGCGCCTTGACGGCCTGGCTGCCGCGGGCCGCGGCCCGCTTCGGGCTCAACCGGTCGGCAATCGCATCGATGGTGTCGGCCAGCTCGGCGCGGGTCTGCTCGATCTCGCGCTGGATGGCGTCCGGATCGCGCGCCACGTCTCCTCCATCGTGGGGCCCGGCGGCCCCGTCTCGACTGGCATTGTGCTCCGGCTGGACCGAGGTCATACCCCGATCCTGCCCCGTGCACCATGCCGTATCCACGAACTGGTCGGTACGGTAGTCGACCCGCATTGAGCGCTAGCGTCGACCATATGCGTCTATCCCCCGGAGATGTCGGTCCCGACTTCACGCTCGAGGACGCCGACGAGCAGCGTCGTACCCTCTCGGAGTTCCGCGGCTCGCGGGTCGTCGTCTACTTCTACCCGGCCGCCGGCACGCCCGGCTGCACCAAGCAGGCCTGCGACTTCCGCGACAACCTCGCCGTGCTCAACGACGCCGGGGTCACGGTCGTGGGGATCTCGCCTGACTCGCCGGCCAAGCTACGGAAGTTCCGCGACGCCGAGGGGCTGACCTTCCCGCTGCTGTCAGACCCGGACCACAGGGTGCTCGAGGCCTACGGCGCGTGGGGCGAGAAGACGCTCTACGGCAAGAAGGTGACCGGCGTCATTCGCTCGACTGTGGTGCTGGACGGGCGCGGCGAGGTCGAGCAGGCGTTCTACAACGTCAAGGCCACCGGGCACGTCGCCAAACTGCTCCGCGACCTAAAGCTCACCCCGGCCTGAGCTCAGCCGCCATGGCCGGATAACGACGCTAGAGGGTCGTCAGACGGCCATCGATTTGTGCGCCCGTTGGTCTTGCCGGCGGTCAGGCGGAGGCGTTGCTGGGGTTCAGCGCCGTACCAACGAGCCGGAGGGCTTCGTCAGCGCTCAGGCCAACGTCCCGAGCCAGCGCGGCGTAGCGTGCTGCGGCCGCAAGCAGACGTTCGCGAGCCTGGTCGCCGCCCGCGGTGACGACAGTGCCGCCGCGGCCGCGGGTCTCGACCAGTCCTGCCGCCTCGAGCTCACGGTAGGCGCGGGCGACGGTGTTCACGGCCAACCCGAGATCGGCGGCGAGCTGACGCACAGTCGGCAGCCGAGTCCCGGGCACGAGCGCACCATCGGCCATCTGGGCAGCGAGCTGGGCACGGACCTGTTCGTACGGCGGAACCGGCGACGTGCCATCGACGCTGATCACGGACTCTCCTCGCCGACGACCGGGCGGCGGGGCAACCAGGTGCCACGAGGCGCGACCGAGACCCAGGGGCGGTGGGTCCGTCCCACGTGTATGAGTCCGCCGACCGCCACGAGGGACACCAGCCACAGCAGATCGATCCAGGCGTGTCCGGGACCGCCGACAGCCGACGCTGGAAACGCGATCAATAGCAGGGTCAACGGGAGCGTGGCCGCGAACGCGTCCTCCGACCTGAGCCGTTCGTCGATGGCGAGCGAGAACGGGTCGGCGGCGACGGTCGCACGAGTCGCGGCCTGCCGCACGCCGATCGCAACCAGGCAGCATGATCCGGCGAAGCCGAGCAGGTACGTCCAGGTGATCCACCCGCCGCGCTGCGACAGCAGCGTCACCGCGAGGCCGGTTTCGATCGCAATCGTCGCGGCCAGGGCGACCACGCGCGCCCGTCCCAGCATCGTGGCCACCGAGACCGCCGTTCCCCGGCTCACCCGATGCGGGAGCGCCAGGCCGATGCGCTGCTCGGCGCGGCCGAGGATCCGGTCCATCAGCCTCGCCTCGATCGCGATCATCACGAAGGCAAGAACCGTCCAGCCGGCCAGCGAGTTTGAGGTCCCGAATCCGCTGGCGATCCACCCCACCACGAGTATCCCGAGGGGTATGAGAACAAGTGGTGAGCATTGCCAGGCCACTCGCCGGCGGAGGGCGAGTCGGCGGCTCAGCAGGTCGAACGCATCGGGTGGCACGTAGGCGAGACCGCCCGAACGGTCGATCCAGCGGTTAGCTCGCCGGACGTCACGCGGGACCTTCGTACCAGCCATTGTCGCACCTTAGCGAGACAATGATTGCGACACAAGTCGCGGCACGAGGTCAGCGGCTACGGAGGGCGCGGGCTACCGAGCGGACGAGCGACGGATCGGTCCACAGCACGGACAGCGCCCACCAGGGGCTGAACGCGCTCGCGAAGACCGCCGCCGCCTGCCGGGAGGTCAACCGGTCCATCCGCCGGATCACCCGGTCCCAGTCGTCATCGCTGAACCCGACGATCCGCTCGTTCACGGCGTAAGAGATCCGCAGGTTGCGGCCGTTACGGCGCTTCCACTCCTTCGGATACGACGCCATGCCGCGCGGCGTGTAGTCGCCTCCGGCCGCGACGATGGCGTCCCCGGCAGCCCGGCCCGCCACGACGGCGTACCGGATCCCCTCCCCAAGCAGCGTCGAACCCTGGCCCGCGGCGTCCCCGGTAACGATGATGCCGTCACCCACCAGCGTCGTGGCCTGCGGAGGCAACACCGGCATCAGGCCGCTGTGCAGCTCCAGCGGCCCGCCCCCCGACGACGCGCCGGTGAGCCGGACGAACTCCTCGCGCAGCTTGTCGAGCAACACCCTCGGCTCGGCGTCGCTCTGCGGCCGCACGACGCCGACACCGAGCCGGACGCGGCCGTCCCCGCACGGGAACGCCCAGCCGTACCCGCCGGGTGCGACATCGTCGCCGAGCCAGAAGATGACCTCGTCCTGGTCGTACTGGGGGGCGTGGAGCTCCAGCTCCATGCCGACCGCGCTGCGGTCGTTCGCCGGCCGCATCCCTTGCTCGCGGGCCAGGAAGCCGGTGTGACCGCTGGCGTCGACGACGACCCGGCTGCTCAGGTCGTACTTGCCGTGGAACGGGTCACGCACGCTCAGCCCGCGGACCCTTCGGCCGTCAGCCCCCTCGACCGCAGCCTCGACGTGCGCCCGCAGCCGGATCTCCGCGCCGGCCTCGACGGCCTGCTGCGCCAGCCACTGGTAGGTGCCCCGGACGTCGATGACACAGCCCAGGGCCTGCCGGTAAGTCTTGACCGCCTCGGCGTTCGGGCCGATCACCCGGATCCGGTGGATCGGGTGGTAGCACCGTCGCGGGATGCCGAGCGCGCGCAGCGGCTTGACGAAGCTGCCGCCGCTGGTCCGGACCGGCTCACCGATGGCGTGCCCACGCTCCAGGATGACGGTGTGGAGCCCGCCGCGCGCCGCCACAGCGGCCGCGGACAGCCCGGCAGGGCCGCCGCCGACGACGGCGACGTCCACATCAGTCGTCACGACTGGAAGAGCCTACGGCCGAACCAGTCGCCGACGGCGTGCAGACCGGGAGGTACGGCGAACAGCGCGCTCGACGTGTGCGTGATGTATTCGTTGAGGGCGTCGTTGGTGCCGAGCCTGGTCTGCAACGGGACGAACTGGGTGTGCGCGTTCTTCTGGAAGGCGATGAAGAACAGGCCGGCGTCGAACTGGCCGGTGCGCGGATCGATCCCGTCGGTGAACGAGTAGCCGCGTCGCAGGATCCGGATGCCGTCATTGGTCGCGTGGCTGGCGAGCCGGATGTGAGCATCCAGCGGGATCACCGGCGTACCGGACGCTGTCTTTGCGGTCAGGTTGACGGCGTCGAACTCCTGGTGGCCGGTGAGCGGGGCGCCAGTGTCTTTGAACCGGCCGAACACCCGCTGCTGGTCGGCGAGGTAGTCCGCATCCCACGACTCGAGCGACATCCGGATCCGGCGGCTGACCAGGTAGCTGCCGTCGACCATCCACGGCTGGTCGGTCTCGTTGCCGACCCAGACGTAGTCCGCCATCTCGGCGGCGTTCTCGGCCTTGATGTTGTTGGTGCCGTCCTTGAAGCCCATCAGGTTGCGTGGCGTGCTCTGGCTGACGCTCGTCGTGGAGGTGCGGCCGAACCCCAGCTGCGACCACTTCAGGACCACGGTGCCCCGACCCATCCGGGCGAAGTTGCGGATCACGTGGAACGCGACCTGCGGATCCTCCGAGCAGGCCTGAACGCAGATGTCGCCGCCGGAGATGCTCCGATCCAGCTGGTCGCCCGGCAGGTCGGGCAACGGCGCGAGTGCGGCCGGCCGCTTGCCAGCCAGACCGAACCGGTCGTCAAACAGCCCCGGCCCGAAACCGACGGTCACGGTCAGCTGCCCGGGGTTGAGGCCGAGCGCCTCACCGGTGTCGACCGGCGGGGACTGCGGGGCCGACTCGGTAGGTCCGACCAGCTCGCCGCGGGTCATCCGGGCGGCGGCGGCCGCCCACAGCCCGAGCATCCCCTGCAGCTGCTGGCTGTCCTCGGTCACGACGTCGAAGGCGGCGAAGGCCAGCCGGTCCTGCGCCGGGGTCGCGATGCCCGCCTGGTGGGTGCCGTAGAACGGCACCGGACCGGCGGTGGAGGGCGTCGACTCGGACGCGGCGCTTTTCACGGCGTACCCGGCTCCGGCTCCCGCGACCGCCAGGGTGGACCCACCGAGCGCGGCGACCCCGAGCAGCCGGCGGCGGCTCAGCCCGCCAGTCGGCGGGTCGGTGTTGGTCACGCGGGGGTCCTCCGGACGACATGTGCGAAGTAAGGGCATCCTTACCGTACATGTGCCAGGCGGGCCGCCCGGCGCCGCCGTGAGTGGGGTCGGCGGGACTCGAACCCGCAACACCGTGCACCTAAGGCACGTGCCTCTGCCAGTTGGGCCACGACCCCTTGCCCGTACCATCGTCGCAGCCGGATGCCGAGCTGGGAACCGGTATCCGTCCGGGCGCGTCTGATGGTCATGAGAAAGCTGCTCGCCACCGTGGTTCTGGTCGCGGCCGCTGTCGCCGGTTGTGGCACCTCCAGCTCGGGCGGGACGCTCGGAACCGGTTCGAGTCCACCTCCCGTCCCAAGCGGGCTTCCCGCACCCGTCGGATCGCCCTCGCCGGACCCACTGATCACCCATGGGCCAGCGATCACCCCCAGCCGGGTGCTGCCGACGACTCCCCCGTCGACGCCTGCCAAGAATCTGGTCAGCCTGCCGTGGCAGTTCCTGCGCCTGGCCGACGGCGGGAAGCAGATCGAGATCTCGCTGGACTACGGCGGCTGTACGTCGTTCGACTACCTACAGGTCCAGCAGGGCACCGGCTCGGTGGAGATCACCGCGTGGGGCACCCACACGGCGACATCCCACACCGTGTGTCCGGCGTTCGAAGCGATCCTGCGCGGCGCGGTCGCGTTGGACGCGCCGCTGGGGTCACGGCAGCTCTTCCACGGCCCGGTCAGCCGCGGCCGGATCACGCCGCTGGTCCACATCAGCCCGATGAGGTAGCGAGCCCGTCCAGCAGCGGCGCCAGCGCCCGGAACGCCTTGCCGCGGTGGCTGATCGCATCCTTGTCCTCGGCCGAGAGCTCGGCCGTCGTACGGTCCGATCCCTCCGGCACGAAGACCGGGTCGTAGCCGAAGCCGTTCTCGCCGCGCGGCTCCCGGATCAAGGAACCGACCAGCTCCGCCTCCACCACCAACTCCCGGCCGGCAGGAGTGGCGGCCGCGGCCGCACAGACGAACCTGGCGCCCCGGCGCTCGTCCGGGATGTCGGCCAGCTGCGCCAGCACCAGGCTCAGGTTGGCCTCGTCGTCACCGTGCCGGCCGGACCATCGCGCCGAGAGGATTCCCGGCATGTCGTTGAGGGCGTCGACCGCGAGGCCGCTGTCGTCCGCCACGGCCAGCAGGCCGGTCGTCTCCGCCGCGGCGCGCGCCTTGAGCAGCGCGTTCTCGGCGAAGGTCGCACCGGTCTCGGCGACGTCCGGCGCGTCCGGGAACTCCTCCAGACCGACGAGATCCAGGCCGTACGGCGCGAAGATCCGACGCAGCTCAGCCACCTTGCCCGGGTTGCGGGTGGCGACGACGACGCGATGCGCGGTCACTGGGCGAGTGCCTGCTCCTGCAGCCGGGTGAGTTCGGCGCAACCGGCGACGGCGAGATCGAGCAGGGCACCGAGCTCCGACCGGTCGAAGGGCTGGCCTTCCGCCGTACCTTGCACCTCGACGAACCGGCCCTCGCCGGTGCAGACGACGTTCATGTCGGTCTCCGCGGCAACGTCCTCGACGTACTCGAGATCGAGCCGCGGGGAACCGTCGAGGATCCCGACGCTGATGGCCGCCACGGACGTGATCAGCGGTTCGCCGGCGAGCGCCCCACGGTCGCGGAGGTAGCTGACGGCGTCGGCCAGGGCGACGTAGGCGCCGGTGATCGCGGCGGTCCGGGTCCCGCCATCGGCCTGCAGGACATCGCAGTCGATGACGATCGTGTTCTCGCCGAGCGCCTTGTAGTCGACGGCGGCGCGCAGCGAGCGGCCGACCAGCCGGGAGATCTCGTGGGTGCGGCCGCCGATTCGGCCCTTGACCGACTCACGGTCGCTGCGGGTGTGGGTAGCTCGCGGCAACATCGCGTACTCGGCGGTCACCCAGCCCAGGCCGCTGCCCTTTCGCCATCTGGGCACGCCTTCGGTGACCGACGCCGCGCACAGCACCCGGGTGCGCCCGAACTCCACGAGCACCGAACCCTCCGCGTGGTCGAGCCAGCGACGCGTGATGGTGACCGGGCGCAACGCGTCGTCGGCGCGGCCTCCGGGTCGTCCGGTCCCGGCTGAGTCGCTCACGTCGTACCTCTCGTCGCAGTTTCGTCGGGGCTCGTCAGAGCTCGTAAACGGCCAGTGGCCGTGCCACGGCGATCTCGCTGTCGAAGCCGCCGTGAGCCTCAGTGAGGGTACGGGCCTCGTCACCCCAGGGCACCAGATGGGTGAGCAGCAGCCGGTCGACCCCGGCTTTGGTGGCGTGCTCCGCAGCCTGCCGGCCGGTGAGGTGGATGTCGGGCGGGTTGTCCTCACCGTCGAGGTACGACGCCTCGCAGAGGAACATGTCGGTTTCGCTGGCCAGGTTGATGAGGGCGTCGCAGACTCCGGAGTCGGCGCTGTAGGTGAGGGACCGGCCGCCGGCGCTGACCCGCATCGCATAGGTCTCTACCGGGTGGTTCACCTCGGCGAGGTCCACGGTGAACGGCCCGACCTCGATCCGCTGGTCGTGATCCAGCCCGCGGAAGTCGTACACCTCGTCGAGCATGGACGTCACGTCTCGCCCGAAGGCGGCCGCGACCGAGCGCTTGATGTCGCGCGGGCCGTAGACCGGGAGCACGGGCGCCGCTCCGTCGGGGTGGTAACGACGGGCGTAGGTCCAGGTCACCAGGTCGAGGTAGTGGTCACCGTGGAGGTGGCTGACGATGACCGCATCAGGGCCGAGCAGGCCGCAGGCGGTCTGCAGCGCGCCGATCGAGCCGTTCCCGACATCGAGCAGCAGCCGGAATCCCTCGTGCTCGACGAGGTACGACGAGCAGGCCGAGGTCGGGCCCGGGAAGGTGCCGGCCGACCCGACAACGGTCAACCTCACGCGCTGAGATCCGCGCGGCCGGGGCCGGCCTCGGTGCGGCTGGCATGAGCGACGGCGGCCACCTCCGGCCCGAGAAACCGCCGGCCCAGCCGCTCGAACGGCTCCGGGTCGCCCGTCGACAAGAACTCGTGAACCGGACGCGGCAGGTCCTCATCGCGGAAGCCCTGGGTGCGGGCGAGCTCGCGATAGACGTCCTTGGCGGTCTCCTCCGCGCTGGACACCAGCGTCACCGCGTCGCCCACCACATAGGAGATGACGCCGGTGAGCAGCGGGTAGTGGGTGCAGCCGAGGACGAGGGTGTCGCAGCCGGCGTGGACGATCGGCGCCAGATACTGCTGCGCGACCTGCAACAGCTCCGCGCTGTTGGTGTCGCCGCGCTCGACGAACTCCACGAAGCGCGGGCAGGCGACTGTCGTGAGCTCGATGTGCGGCGCCGCGGCGAAGGCATCGTCGTACGCTTGGCTGTCGATCGTGGCGCGGGTGCCGAGCACGCCGATCTTGCCGTTGCGGGTCGCTGCCACAGCCCGGCGTACCGCGGGTTGGATCACCTCGACGACACCGATGTCGTAGCGCTCGCGGGCGTCGCGCAGGCAGGCGGCGCTGGCGGAGTTGCAGGCGATGACGAGCAGCTTCACACCGTGCTCGGAGACGAGCGCATCCATCACCTCGAGGGCGAGCCGGCGGACGTCCGCGATCCGGCGCGGCCCGTACGGCTGGTGGGCAGTGTCGCCGACGTAGACGATGCGTTCCGCCGGGAGTTGGTCCAACACGGCGCGGGCGACGGTCAGGCCTCCGACCCCGCTGTCGAAGATGCCGAGCGGTGCATCCACCCCCCCAATCTATTCGGTTTGTGCAGACTTAGCGGCCACCGGTGACGGCACACCCTTCACAAATCCGAGTGGGCACGCCGGACAGCGGCGAAATCGCCCCGACCAGCCCCGGCGGCGCAACACTCGAGCCTGCTCCCTCGCTACCTCGCACGGTCGATCGACCAGGTCGGCCCAGCCGTAGCGCAGATGGGCCATGCCACGAACCTCGCTTGCGTTGTCCCGCCGCATGTCCCTCCAGATTTCACGAGCTCGGTCGTGGCCGAGCCGGCCGTCCAGTTCGACATGCAGGCCCCATTCTTCGATCACAACGTCGAGATACTCCGTGCCATCCCGCAAGCGTCGTACCTGTCGACGCCCCGGCGGCAGTCCGTGGGCTCGCCTAATCCGTGCGTCGCGGATCTCAAGAGGGGATTGCGCCCCACGTTGCAGATCGGGCAATGCCGCGGCTACCACCCGTCGCCAACGTGTGCGCGGCCGTTGCTCCAAAGCGGCGCGGAGCCGGTCTGGTGTCGTCAATCGGCACCGAAGTGCATCGGCGACCAGTCCGAGGGCGGCATCCGCCGTACGTCGATGACGCAGCAGATCGAGGATCGTCCGCTCAACGGTCGTCCGCGCGGGCGACAGTGCGGGATGGCAGTCGTCGCGACACAGCGTGCGGGACCGGTGGATCTTGAGTCCCGATTGGTCCTCCACCTCCCGCGTATAGGGCACGGTGACGTGAATCAGCTCGGGCTCTCGGCACAGCGCGAAGCCTGCGCCCGCGGTCTCGTGGCTCAGGACGGCACCTTCGCCGGCGTACAGCAAAGCGGCATATTGCCTGGTCAATGCAGGGATGGGGCCGCTGAACGTGACGAACACGCGCGGGTACGGCGACTGCCAACGGCCGGATTCGACGAGGTATCCGGTGCGGTCGTCGCCGACAGTGGCGGCCCGACACTCGTCCAGATGCACAGCTCCGCCGGTGTCCTGGCCGAGGTGCAAGAGGCCGACATCGCGCCGCGGATTGAGCATCAACCCAGCGTCATGTCACGGCGCTGTTGCTCTCAACGCCTCCGACAGATCTGTGGACAGCGGCGTCTTGACGGTTTGTGCAGACTTTGCGGCAACGGGTGACGGCGCAGCCTGCACAAACCGAGGGTCTAGGCCCAGAGTTGGCCTTCGATGCGCTCGGTGGCTTCCTCGAGCGTGCCGGTGTAGGCGCCGGTCGAGAGGTACTTCCAGCCGCCGTCGCACACGATGAACGCGATGTCGGCGCGCTCGCCGGCCTGCTCGGCCCGGGCCGCTTGAGCCAGCGCCGCATGCAGGATGGCGCCCGTCGAGATGCCCGCGAAGATGCCCTCCGCGTCGATCAGCTCACGGGTACGACGCAACGCGTCGGCCGGCCCGACGGAGAACCGGGAGTCCAGGATCGCCGGGTCGTACAGCTCCGGAACGAATCCCTCGTCGATGTTGCGCAGGCCGTAAACGAGCTCGCCGTACCGCGGCTCGGCAGCGACGATCCGTACGCCGGGAGCCTTCTCCCGCAGGTAGCGGCCCACGCCCATGAGCGTTCCGGTGGTCCCCAGACCGGCGACGAAGTGCGTGATGGTCGGCAGGTCCTCGAGCAGCTCAGGGCCGGTGGTCTCGTAGTGCGCCAGCGGGTTCGCCGGGTTGCCGTACTGGTAGAGCATCACCCAGTCCGGGTGCTCGGCAGCAAGCGCCTTGGCGACCGCGACCGCCTCGTTCGAGCCACCTGCCGCAGGTGAGGAGCGGATCTCCGCGCCGTACATCTCGAGCAGCTGGCGACGCTCCACGGACGTGTTCTCAGGCATCACGCAGATCAGCCGATAGCCCTTGAGCCGGCACGCCATCGCGAGCGAGATTCCGGTGTTGCCGCTGGTCGGCTCCAGCACGGTGCAACCGGGGGTCAGCCGGCCCTCGGCCTCGGCCGCCTCGATCATCCGCAGCGCCGGGCGGTCCTTCACCGAGCCGGTGGGGTTGCGGTCCTCGAGCTTGGCCCACAGCCGGACGTTCGCCGACGGGGACAGGTTCGGCAGCCCGACCAGCGGGGTGTGGCCGACGGAATCCAGCAGCGAGTCGAAGCGAGCCATGTGGGGGGCGGTCAGCCGCCGGCGACCGCGGGAAGGATCGTGACGACGTCGCCGTCCGACATCGGGGTCTCGATACCGCCCAGGAACCGGACGTCCTCGTCGTTGAGATAGACGTTGACGAACCGGTTGAGCGAGCCGTCCTCGCCGACCAATCGGCCGCGGAGCCCCTCGTGCCGGGAGTCCAGGTCGCTGAACAGCTCCCCGAGGGTGTCGCCGTTGCCGGACACGGCCTTCTCGCCGCCCGTGTAGCTGCGGAGGATGGTCGGGATACGCGCTTCGATCGCCATGGTCACATTGTCGCAACGCGAGCGGTACGGCGGCGATTCCGGGTCAACCGCTGATCTCGATCGGCTCCTCGCTGACCTCACCGTCCAGGATCCGGAAGCTGCGAAACTCCGTCTGGTCCGGCTCACGCGTCGAGACCAGGACGTAGTGGGCGCCCGGCTCCTGGGCGAGCCCGACGTCCGTGCGCGAGGGATAGGCCTCGGTCGCCGTGTGCGAGTGGTAGACGACGACCGGCTCCTCGTCGCGCTCGTCCATCTCCCGCCAGACCCGCAGCTGCTCCATCGAGTCGAAGCGGTAGAAGGTCGGTGACCGCTCGGCGTTGAGCATCGGGACGATGCGCTCCGCCCGATCCGACCCGACCGGCCCGGCGATGATCCCGCACGCCTCATCCGGATGGTCGCGTCGCGCGTGCGCGACGATCGCGTCGTACAACTCCTGCGTCAGGGTCAGCACGGCTGCGAGAGTACGACGACCGCAGCCCGCGCTGGCTACCGTGACCGCGTGGCGCTGAGCGTGGTTTTCGAGACCCACGCGACCACCGTCGACAACGAGACCGGCCGCGCGACCGGCTGGTTGCCGGGCGAGCTGTCGGCGGCCGGCCGCGAGCAGGCTCGCCAGCTGGGCCTGCGGCGGCGGGAAGACGACATCGACGCGGTGTGCAGCTCAGACCTGAGGCGCGCGGTCGAGACCAGCGAGATCGCTTTCGCCGGCGCCAGCGCGCCCGTACTCGTGGACCCGCGACTGCGCGAGTGCAACTACGGCCGGCTCAACGGTGCGGCCGTCGGCGACCTGAACGTCCCCGAGCACCTGCACGACCCGTATCCGGATGGCGAGAGCTGGCGGCAAGCCGCGGACCGGGTCATGTCCTGGCTCGACGACGTCCGGATCCGCTACGACGGGCAGCGCATCCTCGTGATCGGTCACTCGGTTACCAAGTGGGCACTCGATGAGGTGGTGGACAACGTGGCGCTGGCGGAGTCGCTCGCGTCGCCATTCACTTGGCAGCCGGGCTGGGAGTACCGCCTCTCGCGATGATCATGACGCTTTCGTCGGAACGCGCAGGCGAGCCGTCGGTGTTTCGCGACGAGAGCGTCATGATCATCGCCAGGGGGGTGGGTCAGTCGCCGGCGACGGCGTGGACCAGCGCCTCCTGCAGATAGGACAGCCAGTCGTAGAGCGCGATCTCGTCGAACCGGGCCGTATCGGGGTCGACCGCCATCCGTTCCAGGTCGATGTCCTCCTCGATCCCGAGCCGCGAGGCGACCACGAGGCGTACGTCGGTGAGCGCCGGCAACCACGCGGCCGCGCTCGCCTGGTCAAGCACGAAGCGGGAAGCACCCGAGCGGGTCGGCTGGCCGGTCGCGAGTGAGTCGACGATGTGCTGCAGGGCCTCACGTTTTGCGCCCCGCAGGTCCGAGTCGGTCAGCCGACGGAACTCTCGGGCGGCGACGTCGTCCTCGGCGTAGGCGTCGGGAAGCAGCCGCTGTAGCGCCGGATCGGTCGGGGACTCGACCGGCTGTGACGACATGCCGGTCAGCTCCTCAAGCGGGTCGGCGCCGGTCTCGGCCGGGCCGGGATCGAGCAACCGGAGCACCTCGCCGACCAGAACCCGGAGCAGGGCGGCCTCCTCCGGCTTGAGCTCGACGCGAATGGCGTCGCCCTTCCGCCGTACCGACGCCATCTCAGTCCTGCTGCAACGTCGCCCACAGTCCCGCGGTGTGCAGCCGCGTGACATCGCGCTCCATCTGCTCGCGGGTACCGGACGAGACCGTTGCCCGGCCCTTGTGGTGGACGTCGAGCATCAAGCTGGTCGCCTTCTCCTTGCTGTAGCCGAAGAGCTTCTGGAAGACCCACGTCACGTAGCTCATCAGGTTGACGGGGTCGTTCCAGACGATCGTGACCCACGGACGATCGGGTTCGACGACGTCATGGGTGTCAGGTCGCTCGGTGCGTTCGACGGTCGGCGCCGACATGACGCCATCGTCTCATCTTCGAGGCGCGGGTGGCGCCGACTAGGGTCGATGTGTGGGCGCATCCCCTCCGGATCGGGCGGGCTCGACCGCGTTGCTCACCGATCAGTATGAGCTGACCATGGTCCAGGCCGCGCTGGGCAGCGGAGCGGCCGATCGGCGCTGCGTCTTCGAGGTCTTCGCCCGATCGCTGCCCCGCCGACGCCGGTACGGCGTGGTGGCCGGCCTCGGCCGGCTGGTGCAGCTGCTCCCAGAGTTCCGTTTCGACGACGACACGCTGGACTTTCTCGACGCGCACGACATCGTCGACGCAGAGACGAGGCAATGGCTCAAGTCGTACCGGTTCTCCGGCTCGGTCGATGCCTACGCCGAGGGTGAGGTCTACCTGCCGGACTCGCCCGTGCTCACCGTCGAGGGCGGCTTCGCCGAGTGCGTCGTTCTCGAGACGCTGGTGCTGTCGGTCCTCAACCACGACAGCGCGGTCGCCAGCGCTGCGGCACGCATGATCGTCGCTGCGGACGACCGGCCGTGCATCGAGATGGGCTCGCGGCGCACCCACGAAGCATCAGCGGTCGCGGCCGCCCGCGCCGCCTACCTCGCTGGTTTCGCGACCACGTCCAACCTGCAGGCCGGGCGGGAGTGGGGGGTGCCGACCGCCGGCACCGCCGCCCACGCGTTCACGCTGGTGCACGACGACGAGCTCAGTGCGTTCCGGGCCCAGGTCGCGTCGTTGGGCGCGGGGACGACCCTGCTGGTCGACACCTTCGACGTGACGCAAGGCATCCGCCGGGCGGTCGAGGCCGCCGGCCGGTCGCTCGGTGCGGTGCGGCTGGACTCCGGCGACCTCGCGTTGGAGGCCCACCAGGTACGCCGGCTGCTCGACGAGCTCGGCGCACGGGACACGCGCATCGTCGTGACCGGCGACCTCGACGAGTTCGCGATCGCAGGGCTCGCCTCGGCACCCGTGGATGCCTACGGCGTCGGTACGTCGATCGTCACGGGCAGTGGTGCTCCCACCGCCGGCTTCGTCTACAAGCTGGTCGCGCGGGAACGCAGCGACGGCACGATGGAAGCGGTCGAGAAGCGCTCGCCGGGCAAGATCTCCCACGGCGGCCGAAAGCATGCGACGCGACGCCACGACGACTCGGGTATGGCGCTGCTCGAGGTGGTGCGAACCGGCCCGACGACGGCCACCCGCGACGACGAGCGAGCCCTGCAGATCCCCGTGATGCGCGACGGCGAGCCGCTCGAGATCGCGGCGCTCGCCGACGCCCGGAAGCACTGCCGCGCCTCGCGGGACGCACTTCCGCCCGAGGCGTTGAAGCTCTCGCAGGGTGATCCCGCGATCCCGACCGTCCACGAGGAGGCTCCACCATGACCCGCGCGCTGATCGTCGTCGACGTACAAAACGATTTCTGCGAGGGCGGATCGCTCGCGGTCGACGGTGGAGCGGCAGTCGCGGCCGGGATCAGCGCGATGCTGGCCGCCACCAGTTACGACGCGGTCGCCGCCACCCGCGACATGCACCTCGACCCGGGGAGCCACTTCTCCGACCACCCCGATTTCGTAGACAGCTGGCCGCCGCACTGCCGGGTCGGTACGGCGGGCTCCGAGCTGCACCCGGCGTTCGACACCCAGCGCGTCGACGCGGTGTTCGACAAGGGTCGACACGCCGCGGCGTACAGCGGCTTCGAGGGGCGCGACCCGCAGGGCACCCTGCTCGCCGACTGGCTACGTGAACACAGCGTCGATCACGTCGACGTGGTCGGCATTGCGACCGACTACTGCGTGCGGGCGACCGCGCTGGATGCGGCCCGAGAAGGCTTCGAGACGACGGTGCTGCTCGACCTCACGGCGGCGGTCTCGCCGACCACCGCCGCGACCACGGTCGACGAGCTCCGCGAGGCCGGTGTGCAACTGGTCGGCACGCCGGCCTGACGACCAACGTCCCGGCTCAGGACCCGTCGCCGGCCGGGACGAAGGCGATGCAGTCGATCTCGACGGCGGCGCCGAGCGCGAGCCCGTTGCACCCGATGGTGATCCGTGCCGGCGGGTCGTCCCCAAAGGCCGCGATGTAGGCCTCGTTCATGGCGGGGAACGTGCTCATGTCGGTGAGGTACACGTTGACCTTGGCCACGTCGGCCAGCGAGCACCCGCAGCTCGCTAGCACTGTCTCGATGTTGCGCAACGTCTGCGTGGTCTCGGCCGCCGTCCCGCCGTCGATCAGATGATCTGACCCTGGCGGGAATCCGAGGGTTCCGGACACGAAGACCTGGTCACCGACAACGGTCGCGTGGCTGAAGGCAGGGAGTCGCTCGAGTCCTGGGACGTTGACCTTATGGATGGCGGGCATGCTCCTCCTCAGCGAGGCTCGGTCGCGGCCCTCAGGTCGCGTTGGGCTGAGCGCGCGGCCGGCGCCAGATCGAGGGTTTCCCGCAGCAGGTCTCCGACCGCCTCGGTCTCGACCAGGAAGCCGTCATGACCGTACGGCGACCGGACCGTCCGCAACCCGTCCGAGGTCGGGGTGAGCAAGGCGATCTCCTGCTGCAGGTGGATCGGGTACAGCCGGTCGCTGTCGATCCCGGCGACGACGACAGGTGCCTCGATCTGGCCGAGTGCCGCGGCCACGCCGCCGCGATCGCGTCCGACGTCGTGGGTGTTCATCGCTTGCGTCAACACCATGTAGCTGCCCGCATCGAAGCGGCGCGCGAGCTTGTCGGCGTGATGGTCGAGATAGGACTGTACGGCGTAGCGACCACCGCGGAGCACGTCCTCGTTGTCCTGCGGCGAGCGCCCGAAGCGCTCCCCCAGCTCGAACTCGCTGCGGTAGGACAGGTGCGCGATCCGGCGGGCCACCCCCATCCCACGATGCGGCCCCTCGCCGTCGGGGGCGTCGTGGTAGTCGCCGCCGGCGTACCCCGGATCGGTCAGGATCGCTTGTTGCTGCGTCGTCTGCAGCCCGATCTGGTCGGCCGTGCTGTAGGCGCCGACGGCCAGCACCAGCCCGGAGTCGACTCGGTCCCGGTGGCCGATCAGCCATTCGAGCGCCCGCATCCCACCCATCGAGCCACCCACGACGGACGCCCAGCGCGGGATCCCCAACACGTCCATGAACGACCGCTCGACGGCCACCTGGTCGCGGACGGTGATCTCGGGGAACCGCGACCCCCACGGCTTCCCGTCCGGCGCTGGCGATGACGGGCCGGTCGTGCCCTGGCAGCCACCGAGCACGTTGGGACAGACCAGGAACCAGCGGTCAGGGTCGAGCGGGCGGCCGGGCCCCACCATGGCGGCCCACCATCCGGGGGCCCGATGCGCCGGCCCGACCGGGCCGGTGAGGTGGCTGTCGCCGGTCAAAGCATGCAGCACCAGGACGGCGTTGTCGCGACGCGGGGAGAGCGTCCCCCAGGTCTCGTACGCGACCCGGACACTCGGGAGCTCTCCGCCGGCCTCGAGCAAGAGGCGACCGGGAAGGTCGACGAACCGCCGGTCACCCGGCGGATCGCCGTCCCGCCAGGCCCCGGTGGCCGGGACCGGCGGCAAGGGTTCGGGCACCTGAGGTCAGGCGCCCTTCGCCGCACGGAAACCCGCGTCCAGGTCGGCGAGGATGTCCTCGATCCCTTCCAGCCCCAGGGATAGCCGCACCAGGCCCGGCGTCACACCGGTGCTGATCTGCTCGGCCGGGTTGAGCTGCGAGTGGGTCGTCGATGCCGGGTGGATCACGAGCGACCGGACGTCGCCGATGTTGGCCACGTGGCTGAACAGCTCCAGCGACTCGACGAACTTCTTGCCGGCCTCGACGCCGCCCTTGATCTCGAACGCCAGCACCGAGCCGGCGCCCTTGGGTGCGTACTTCTTGGCGGCGGCGTTCCACTTCGATGACGCAAGTCCGGCGTACTGGACCCGCTCGACCTCGTCGCGTCCCTCGAGCCACTCGGCGGTGCGGACCGCATTGGCAACGTGACGTTCCATCCGCAGGCTCAGCGTCTCGAGGCCCTGGGCGAGCAGGAACGCGTTGAACGGCGAGAGCGCGGCCCCAACGTCGCGCAGCCCCTGCACCCGGGTCTTGGCGATGTAGCTGCCGGCGCCGAGTGCCGGCCAGAACGCGATGCCGTTGTAGCTCGGGTCCGGCTCGGTGAATCCGGGGAACCGGCCGTTGGAGTAGTCGAACGTGCCGCCGTCGACGATGGCACCCGCGATCACCGTGCCGTGCCCGCCGATGAACTTCGTGGCCGAGTGCACGACAACGTCCGCGCCATGCTCGAACGGGCGGATCAGGTACGGCGTCGCGATCGTGTTGTCGACGACGAGCGGTACGCCGATCTCGTGCGCGACACCCGCGACGCCCTCGATGTCGAGAACGTTGCCGGCCGGGTTGCCGATGGTCTCGGCGTAGAACGCCTTGGTGTTGTCGCGGGACTTCGAGCGCCACTCGTCGAGATCGTCCTGGTCCTCGACGAACTCCACCTCGACGCCGAGCTTCGGCAGCGTGTAGTGGAACAAGTTGTAGGTGCCGCCGTACAGGCTGGCCGAGGAGAGAACGTGGTCGCCGGTCTCGGCCACGTTGAGCAGCGCGAGCGTGGTCGCCGCCTGACCCGAGCTGACGAGCAGCGCACCGACGCCGCCCTCGAGCGAGGCGAGGCGTTGCTCCACGACGTCCTGTGTCGGGTTCATGATCCGGGTGTAGATGTTGCCGGGCTCCGCGAGGCTGAACAGGTTGGCCGCGTGCTCGGTGTCACGGAAGACGTACGACGTCGTCGCGTAGATCGGTAGCGCGCGGGCACCCGTCGTGGGGTCGGGCACCTGCCCGGCATGGATCTGGCGGGTCTCGAAGCTCCAGCTGTTGGTGTCGGTCACGGCTACTCCTCGGCAAGATGGTCGGTCCGGTTGTGGCTTACATTACTCGGGCGAGTTGGCCAAGTTAGTAGAGCATGTTGGTCAGGCTGGTCGAGAATCTCGGCGACTTCCCCTAGGTGCTGAGACCGGCGGCCAGCTCCGTGACCGTCGAGACGACGACGGCGTCGTCGCCGAGCGCCGGGTCAAGCCAGCGCAGCAGACGACTGGCTGCACTGCCGAGCGGGCCCCGCACCAGCTCGGTCAGCTCTGCGGCGCGCGGGTCACTGATCGGTACGCCGGCACCACGCAGGTGGCACAGCCAGCCGGCGATGACCCGGAGACCACCTACCGAGGAGCGCCCGAGAGCTCGCTCTGCCAGGACCACGGGCACCACGCGGACCGGGAGCTTCTGCGATCCGTCCGCGGCGATCTGTGCCAGCTGGTGACGAATCCGGTGGTTGCCGAACCGATCGAGCAGTGCCGCCCGATAGTCGGCGATCTCAGTGTCCGGTAGCTCCAGGTGCGCCGCGGCTTCCTGCCACCATTCGTCGAGCCAGCCGAGGCAGGTCTCATCGGCGACCGCGTCCGCAACCGTCCGGTGCCCGCGCAGGCTGCCGGCGTAGGCGAGCAGCGAGTGACCGCCGTTCAGCAGCCACAGCTTGCGCTGCTCGAACGGCTCGATGCTGTCCGTGAACCGGGCGCCGGCGTGGTCCCAGGCGGGACGTCCGGCAGGGAAGGAGCCGCGCAGCACCCACTCACTGAAGGGCTCGGTGACGACGGGTGCTCGATCCGCCCGACCGGTCGCGGCGGCCACCAGAGCGAGGTCAGCCGGGTCGAGCCGCGGCGTGATCCGGTCGACAACGGTGTCGACGAAGCTGACCGACTCCTCGATCCAGTCGGCCAGTGCCGGGTCAATCTCACCGGCGAGCTCTGCGATGACGCGGGCCAGCACCCCGCCGTTGCCCGGAAGGTTGTCGCAGGGCACGAGCGTGATCGGTCCGGCGTCGGCCGCCCGACGAGCGGCGAGGGCGGCAACCAGCCGATCAGGGACGCTGGCGAGGCCGGTCGCCTCGCGCCGGTAGCCGGCTTCCGTGATGGTCAGCGTCAGCAGCCGCACCTGTGCCGAAGCGAGGCGGGCCCGGAAGGTCTCCTGGTCACTGCCGCGGTAGCAGGCGGACAGGCTGCTCACGACCTCGAACCGGTCCTCCGACGGGGAGCGGGTCACCAGCGTGTAGAGGCTGTCCTGGCCCGTCAAGGTGTCGGCTAGGTCGCGACTTCGTCCGGTGAACGCCGCGATCCCCCACTCGTCGCGATCGGGACAGTGCTCGGTGTACCAGGCTTGGTGGGCGCGGAAGAAGCCGCCGAGTCCGAGATGCACCTGCCGGACCGGCGCGCTCTCGCGGCCGTCGCCAGCGCGGCGCGACAGCGGCGACGGCGTCCGAGCCGCCCCGCTCACAGCTTGAAGACCCTTCTGGGGTTGTCGACCACAAGTGCGCGGGCGGTGTCGAGCGCCTCGTCCTCGTCGAGCCGATGCTCAGCAACCAGCCCGGCAAGGTAACCGGCGTCGACCCGGCGCGACATGTCATGGCGGGCCGGGATGGAGCAGAACGCGCGCGTGTCGTCGACGAAACCGCTGGTACGGCTGAACCCCACCGTCTCGGTGACCGCCGCCCGGAAGCGACGGATTGCGTCAGGCGCGTCGAGGAACCACCAGGGCGCGCCGACGTACACCGAGGGGTAGAAGCCGGCCAGCGGCGCGATCTCGCGGGAGAACGTGGTCTCGTCGACCGTGAACAGGACGACGTGCAGGTTCGGGTGCGTGCCGTAGCGCTCGAGCATCGGCCGCAGGGCGCGGGTGAACTCGGCCGACACTGGGATGTCGTGTCCGGTGTCGGGGCCGAACCGCTCGAAGGTCGCAGGGTGATGGTTGCGGCAGACACCGGGGTGCAGCGTCATCACCAGACCGTCGTCGCACGACATCCGCGCCATCTCCCCGAGCATGTGGCGACGGAACGCGGTCGTCTCCTCAGTCGTGGCCATGCCGCGCACCGCCGACCGGTAGATCCGATCGGCCTCGGGCGCATCCAATGGGTCGGTCCGGACATCGAGATGCGCGTGGTCGCTCGACACTGCACCGTGCTCGATGAAGTAGCGACGCCGGTTCTCCAACGCTGCGACGAATCCGGCGTAGCTGCCGGTGTCGATACCACTGACGCGTCCCAGCGCCGCGATCGCCTCGACCCAGCCCGGCGAATCCGGTTCCAGCAACCCGTCGGGGCGGAAGGTCGGGATCACCCGACCATGCCATGTGGGGTCGGCGCGCAGCGCCGCGTGAGCAGCCAGGTCGTCAGTAGGGTCGTCGGTCGTCGCGAGCACCTCGATGCCGAACCGCTCGAACAATGCCCTCGGGCGAAACTCCGGCCGGCCCAGGCAAGCCGCGACATCGTCGTACACCGCGTCGGCCGTGTCGGCACTCAGCCGCTCTGTCACCCCGAAGATCTCGGCCAACTCCGTCTCGAGCCAGTAGCGGACCGGCGTACCGCGGAAGACCTGCCAGTGGGCGCAGAGCAATCGCCACGCCGCCCGCGCCTGGTCCTCGGTGAGGGTGTCGCGGCCGACGCCGAGACTCTCGAGCGGTACGCCGGACGCGTGCAACAACCGGAACACGTAATGGTCCGGCGAGACCAGCAGTGTCGTCGGATCGCTGAATGCCACGTCGTCGAGCAGCACGCGCGGGTCGACGTGCCCATGCGGCGACACGATCGGCAGATCGGCGACGTGGTCGTGGATCCGCCGGGCCAGGCCACGCACTCCGGGGTCGGCTGGGAGCAACCGGTCCGGGTCGGGCGGGCTGGCTGAGGAGGGCGTCATGTCACTAGCGTGGCCTGGTGCCTAAACGGAAGGCGAGCCGGATGCCGAGCGGCTATGTCACGAACCCGCTGGACCGTGATGCCGGCGACGCGGAGTTCGACGCCGTCATCGGCGCTGCCCACACCGCACTCACCGACGACCAGGTCATCGAGTTCGTCGAGGAATCGTTGCAACCACTCGATCTCGACGGTCGCAGCGTCTGCATCGTGGTGCCGGATGGCACTCGCAGCTGCCCGATGCCGCTGCTGTTGGACGCCATCCATCGCTGCCTGCACGGTCGGGTGTCGAGGATGACCGCGCTGGTGGCACTCGGGACCCACGCGCCGATGTCCGAGCCCGAGCTCGCCGAGTGGCTGGGTTACCCGGTCGGCCGGCTCGACGACAGGTATCCCGGGCTGACGGTGCTCAATCACGAGTGGCACGACCCGCGGACGTTCGTCGATCTCGGCACCATCCCAGCCAACCGGGTGGCCGAGCTCTCCGACGGTCGGATGTCGAGCGCGGTAGACGTGACGCTGAACCGTGCCGTGGCGGAGCACGACATCGCACTGGTCGTCGGACCGGTGTTCCCGCACGAGGTCGTCGGCTTCTCGGGCGGCAACAAGTACTTCTTCCCCGGTGTCGCCGGCCAGGAGATCATCGACCTGTCGCACTGGCTGGGCGCGCTGATCACGAGTGCCACCATCATCGGCACCCGCGGCACGACGCCAGTGCGGGCACTGATCGACGAGGCGGCGGCGCTGATCCCCGCCCAGCGGCTGGCGCTGTGCGTGGTCGTCCAGACCGGCAGCGTCGCGTTGCACGCCGCGGCGTTCGGGACGCCCGAGCGAGCCTGGGCGGCTGCCGCAGACATCTCGGCGCTGACCCATGTCCGCTACCTCCACGAGCCCGTGCACCGTGTTCTCTCGCTGATGCCGCGCCGCTACGACGACATCTGGACGGCGGCAAAGGGCTTCTACAAGGTCGAGCCGGTGATCGCCGACGGCGGCGAGGTCGTGATCTATGCGCCGCACATCACCGAGATCGCCCCCATGCATCCGGAGATCAACCGGATCGGCTACCACTGCCGCGACTACTTCCTGAAGCAGTGGGACGACTTCCAGGACATCCACTGGTCCGTGCTAGCGCATTCGACCCACCTGCGCGGCGCCGGCACCTGGGATGCGACCAACGGCGAGCACGACCGGGTGAGGGTCACCCTGGCGACCGGCATTCCCGAGGCTGTGGTGCGGTCGGTCAACTTGGGCTATCTGGATCCCGCCAGCATTGACATCCCCGGTTACGAGGCCGACCCGGACACCCTCGTCGTACCGGATGCCGGCGAAGTGCTGTACCGGCTGCGCTGAGGCGGGTGAATCAGACGAGCGGGTTGGAACCGGCCGACACGCTCAGGAAGCTGAGGGCTCCGGTTGCCATCACGTGGCCGCTGAACCGGGCCGGTGCGCCGAAGACGCTGTAGCCGGCGTGAGTGCCGTGCAGACCAACCCTGTGCGAGCCCTTCGACGACCAGGTGACGATGAGCTGGTGGCTGCTCCCGTGCGCCGCCGAGAAGCGAGCGGCGTAGACGTCGGCCTTGCCGGTGTGGACCCATCCGACGAAGTGGCGGTGGGCCAGCAGGGTGGATGCCGCGGACAGCGCCATGGCGGCGGGCTTCACACCGTGGTTGTAGTCGATGATGTCCCAGTTCTGGTAGCCGCCCTCGATCAGGTACTCGCCGGAGTCGACACCCAGCGCCCGCTCGAGCACGTACTTACGGGAGACGTAGTCGGCCTGGGTGCTGAGATTGGCGTGCACGCCCTGGTAGGTCGAGGGGTAGGCCGACTCGGTGTCGAGGATCGGCTTGTGCGACGCGCCGTGGCTCTTCGCGAGGCTGCGGACCAGCCGCAGGTCGCCGAGCAGGCCTGCTGTCTCGGGAGCGCCGAGGTAGGAGGTGTAGGGGTTCACGGAGATCGCGTCGCAGTCGTGGAAGCCGCCGAGGGCCGCGAACTTGTTCCACCACGGGGCGTCGTCACCGATGGCGGATCCGCCGACGACCTTCGCCTCGGGGCTGACCGCGTGGACTGCCTTGTCGGCTGGCACGAGGACTCGGTCGATGTAGGTCTTCACGCTGCCGTAGAAGAACTCGCCGGCGTTGGGCTCGTTCCAGGGCGACCAGTAGCGCACCGCGGGGTACTGCGTGACGATCCGGCGGACCAGGTGACCCCAGCTGCCGTTCTTGACGGCGGCGGTCTCGTCGGGAGCGCCCTGACCGATCTGAACCACGAACCGCAGGCCCAGCTTGGCGGCCCGGTGGGCGGCCTGCGTGAGCTCGGGGTCGGCGTAGCCGGGGTTCGCGAGGAAGCTGTCGACGTTGAGCTGGATCCGTACGACGTTGAGCCCGAGCTGGGCGCTGAGCGCCACGTCGCGCAGCGGGCCGGGACCGCCCCAGTCCTTGCCAGCGGGCAGGGTGTCGAGGTTGAGTGCGGCGTTCGGCATCGCGACGCCGTACCAGAGGCAGCTGACGCCGAGGACCTGGCTGCCGCTGACCCGCTCGGCGCGGATCTGGTACCAGCCCGGACGGTTCGGCACCTTCACGGACTTCCGCGCGCTGGTTGCAGCGGCCTTCGCGGCGGGACGGCTCACGGACGCCTGAACTGTGCCCAAGGACTGGGTCTGGTTGCTCACCTGCAGCCGGACCTGCTGAGTGGCGGGTCCGCTGGACGGGTCGGTGACCAGCAGGTGCGTCGACGAACCGGCCGGGTAGAGGTTGCCCGCCTGGCCGGTCGTGAGGCTGACACCGGCGCCGAGCCGGGCGACCGAGGTGCTAGTCGCCGCCTTGCTGGAGCACGAGCTGGCGTGGGCAGCGCTCGAATGCGGCCCGGCGTTCGCGGCAACCGCCATCACAGGCACGAGCAACCCAGCGGCCACGGCTGCGCCGCCGATCCGCTGAAAGGCCTTGGACACCGTGGGCATGGCGTCTTCCCCCCATCAGCGAATGAAAATAACTGTCTCCCTGTTGATCCCCGAGGCGTTTGACCGGAAACCGCCCGTTCGGGTGACGGCCCTTGACTATCAACGGTTTTTAGGCGTCTCCGGAGGGCGGCCTTGTGTTGTGCCCCCGACGAGGGGCGGTTAAACCACCCACCCCGACCGGGTATGACACCAGGACTGTGACGACCTCGAGTGGACCGACGCCGCCTTCACTGCGCGGGCGATTCTCGTCGTGGCGCGAGGGCCGGCGAGCCCGTAGGGCGGCCCAAGGTCCGAGACCGCGCTGGGTCGGTGTGCTGCGCTGGACGGCGCTGGGTCTCGCCGTCGTCGTCGTACTGGCCGGCGGGACTGTCTTCTTCGTGGCTCGACACATCGAGGGCGGCATCACCGTCGCGCGGCCCGTCCCGGCCGGGCCGCCACCGCCAAAGCCGGTCGCGAACGCTGAGAACTTCCTGCTGATCGGCTCGGACAGCCGGTCTGGATCCAACGGAAAGGGCACGGGTGGGTCCGACGTCCCCGGTCAACGCTCGGACACGACGCTGATCCTGCACATCTCGGCCGGCGGCAAGCACGCGACCTTGGTCAGCATCCCCCGTGACTCTTACGTGCAGATCCCCGCCTGCAACCTGCCGCACGGCAAGCATTCGAAGCCGTTCATGTCGAAGTTCAACGCGGCCTTCTCCGAGGGCGGCGCCAGCTGCACCATCACGGCGATCCAGCACCTCACCGACATCCGGATCGACCACTACGCCGTCGTCAACTTCGTCGGGTTCGAGCACATCGTCGAGGCGCTGGGTGGTGTCCGGATGTGCGTCGCCCAGCCGCTGAGCGACCCGAAGCGCATCGATCCTGCCACCGGCACGCCGATCGGGAGCGGTCTCAAGCTGCCGGCAGGCAAGGACGTCGAGATCAACGGTGGCCAGGCGCTGGACCTGATGCGCGCCCGGTACGGCATCGGTAACGGCAGCGACATCTCCCGGATCAAGCGGCAGCAGCAGTTCATCGGCGCGATGATCCGGAAGGTCACCAGCGGCAGCCTGCTGCTCAACCCGGTCAAGCTCACCAAGGTGCTCTCCGCCGTCGCTCACTCGCTGACGACGGATGGGTTCGGCTTCTCGACGATGCAGCAGCTGGCATCGGCGCTGCACAACGTGGGGTCCGGCGGTGTCCAGCTGCTTACCGTTCCGCTCAACCCCTCGCCGTCGTCCGGCGTACCCAGCGCGGACGTGCAGTGGGACCCAACGAAGGCGCCGCAGCTGTGGCAGGCGATCCTCCACGACCGGCCGATCCCCGCGACCGCGACTTCCGGTGGAGCTAGTCACAAGCCGATCCACGCGAAGACTGCCTCCAAGGAAGGCTGCCTGAAGTAGTTCGGATCACGATAGTTCGGTTGACGATATACCGTACGACGAACTACGGTGCCGGCATGATGCCTTCCGAGTTGACCCTCGCCATGTACAGCGCACGCCATCGCGTGGCTCTCCAGAGTGATGACGGGCGGCCGCGATGGCACGTCGCCGCGGGCGCCGTGCGGGCAGTCGCTGCTCTGGCGCTGACGGTTGCGATCCTGGCCGGCGTCCTGATTGCGGTGGGCTACCTGCTGACCGGTACGGCGGGAGCCGCCGGAGGTTGCGGTGGTGGCTGAGACGCCGACCTTCGCCGCCAAGCCGATCGCCATCCCGGGTCGGCCAGCCCGAAGCGGCACCTCGCAGGCGTGGTTGTGGACGACCGTCGCACTCACCGTCGGAGCGTTCGGGCTGGCCATCGCGACATCGCCGGCCGCCGGGGCCGCGCCGGCGTACGGGTTGGGATGGTTGTTGTTCGTCGGGTCGTCGGTGCACATCGCCGGGACCGGATGGCTGTTTTCGTTCCGTGAGGTCCGGGCGCACGCCCCGGAGAGATCGGCTCGGTACGTGATCGTTCCGCTGGCTCTGGTCGCGGTGTCCGGCGTGATGGCCACGCTGCTGTCACCGCGTGACCTCGCGATCGTTCTGCTCGGCTATTTCGGCTGGCAGTTCTTCCACTTCCAGAAGCAGAACCTCGGCATTACGGCGCTGGCGGCAACGGCCCTCGGGCTTGGGCCACTCACTCGACTCGAGCGCTGGTCGATTCTGGCCACCGGTTGGGCTGGGATCGCGGCGCTGATGCTGCACCCCGGAACCCTGCAGTTGTCACTGCATCCGCGCCGTGGCTGGTACCCGGCCGTCCCGTTCCACGTCGTGACCGTGGGTTTCGTGGCAAGTGCCGCGGTCGGCCTGGTCGCGTTGCTACAGCGACCGGCCCGCGACCGACCCGCCGGCTACTGCGCCGCCTATCTGCTCGCGGTCGGCTTCCCGTTGCCGATCTTCGTGTTCGCCTCGCCGTACGCCGCCGTCGGTGGGATGACGATCGCGCACGGGCTGCAGTACCTCGTGCTGGTCGGGATGGTGACCGTCGGGCCCCGCGCCGGGCGACGACCCGTCGCGCAGAGGATCGCGCTGCTCGCCGCGGCGGTGCTCGGTGGCCTCGGATTGAATCGTGCCTCCCATCTCCACACCGGCGGCTCGGTCGCTCACCTGATCTACGGCGGGTATCTCGGTGTGGTCATGGCGCACTTCGTCGTCGATGCCGGGATCTGGCGGCTTCGTGATCGGTTCCCACGCAGCTTCCTGTCCGCTCGGCTGCCCTCTCTCTTGCACCCGCCGCCAGTTTCGGTCCCCGATGCATCGCCTGCCGGAGTAAGGTGACCGCCATGGCGAAGCGCGGCACCGCTCGACCGGCCGACGCCGCATCCCCGGAGTCGCTGGGTGGGTTCGGCCGGTACGCCGGGCCGGCGACGCTCATCCTCTCGAGCCTCGCCGAGGGTCCCAAGCATGGATATGCGCTCACGAAGGACATCGAAGACTTCGCCAGCGTCCGGCTCGCCCCGGGGACGTTGTATGAGGCCCTCACTCGACTCGAGGGGCAGGGGCTGATCGAGGCACTGGCGAGCGACGACCGCCGGCGTCCCTATCAGCTGACCGCTGCCGGTGCGACGGCACTGCGCGAGCACCTCGCCGACCAGCGCCGGGTGGCCGACGTCGGCTTGCGCCGGTTACGCAGCAGCTGGAAATCGGCATGACGACCGGGACCGGCGGCGCGACCAGGCAGGCCGAACGACTGCTGCGGTGGTACCCACGAAGCTGGCGAGACCGGTACGGCGAGGAGTTCACCGAGTTGCTGGTCGCTGATCTCGCCGAGCGGCCACGGTCGTTGCGGCGTACCGGCGACGTGGTCGTCAACGGCGTGGCGGCCCGACTATCGGTGGCCGGTCTCGGTCATCGCACCGCCACCCATCCGCAAGGCGCGCTGGCGACGACGGGGGTCGCCGTCATGGCCTTCGTGGTGTGCGGTACGTCGTTGTGGTCCCAGCTCGTCGTCGGATCTCGCCTGGCGCCACCCGACAGCCCGGCGGTGACGACCGGTGTCGTGGTGATGTCTGTCGGCATCGCCTATCTCGTCCTGCTGGCGCTGCTTGCCGCGATGCCGGTCGGGTTCGCCGTGCTGAGCGATCTCCGGCACGGCAACGGACGATCGATCATCGGCCCGATCGCGGTGGTCGCTGCAGGTGTCGGCATCCTCGTCATCGGCGGACTTCACGTGCAGGGCGGATGGCCCGGTGCAGCTGGCGAACCGGGTCGGTCTCCACTGTTCTTTCCGGGCCACCTACCGGTGCTTCCCGAGCACCTCGCCGGCTTCGGTTGGGCCGAGACCGTGGGATTGACGGCGTATTGGGCGCATCCGCACGACCTGCTGGCGTTGCCGCTCGGCCAGCTGGTCTGGACCGTGGTCAGTCCCATCACTCTTGCGGTGACTGGGCTCGGTGCGGTGCGGCTGGTGCGCCGGGTCAGCTGGTCCCCGACGGCCTTGACCGTCGAAGCGCGGCTGGCCCGGGCAGCCGCCATCGGCATGCTCGGCATCCTCGGGTCAGCCGCCTGGTGGGTGGTCACGTCCCCGGCCGGCTCAAACGACATCTTCCGCGCGGGTTCGCTCGACGTACTTCTGGTCGTCAGCATGGTGGTTGCGCTCGCGGTCGCGCGCGCTGCTAGCACCCGGTTGAGCGCACCATGATCATGCTCCCAGGTCCAAGACGACCTTCACGTCGTCTTCGCCTCGCGCGAACGCGTCGGCGTAGCGCGCCAGCGGCACCCGGCGCGTGATCAGCCGCCCCAGCCACGCGGGGTCGGCAGCAGCGAGTGCCTTCGCAGCCGCGTCGTAGTGCCGTCGGTTGGCGTTGACGCTGCCGAAGACGACGTCGTTGCGCAGCACCCAGCTCCGGTTCAGCGCCCCGATGTCCAGGTCCTCCTGCTTTCCCGGAGTCGACACGCCGGTCAGGCACGTGATGGCGTCGATGGCGCCGCCACTGAGGGCTTCCACGATGACCGACGCCACGCCAGTGCACTCAACGAGCACGTCACCCTGGATCCCAGAATCGGTCAGCGTGTCGGAGTGGTAGGTCGCTCCGAGGTCCGCGACCAGTGCCGGCTTGGGCCCGGACGTGACCTGATCGAACACATGCACCTCAAGGCCGCGCTGCACGCCGAGCAGCGCCGCCAGCAGCCCGACCGGGCCGGCACCGGTAACGACCGCAACGTGCGGGTCGTAGAACGCGCGGGTGCCGATCCGGTCGATCTGCTCCCAGGCCTTGGCGACGATCGTGGTCGGCTCGAGCAACACGCCGACCTCGGACAGTCCCGGGTCCAGCCGCACCATGGCGTCCGGCTCGGCGCGCCACAGCTCCCGCGCGAATCCGTCGAGACCCATGATTCCGTGCTCGGTGTACTTGCCGTTGCGGCACATGTCCCACTCGCCGGCAGCACACGCGCCGCAGGGAACCGGGTCAGGTCGCCGCACAATGCCGACGACGAGATCGCCCTCATGAAGTTCCCCACCCGCCGGTGCCTCTCGGACTCGGCCGAGGTTCTCGTGTCCGAGCACCAGCAGCTCGTGGCCCGGCGGCGCGGCGCCGTAGGCACCGGAGACGATCTCGACGTCGGTGCCGCACAGGCCCACCTCGAGCCCGGCGACGAGTACGGACCCCTCGGCGGCGTCAGGATCGGGAAGGTCGCTGAGCTGCAGCGAGTCCTTCACAGTGGGCTTGACGGTCAGTGCACGCACGTTGCCTCCCTCGCGGGCGGCCCGCCCCACCGTCCCGGTGCGATCCTCGCAC
The DNA here is from genome assembly GCA_036267755.1 of Mycobacteriales bacterium. Classification (GTDB taxonomy): domain Bacteria; phylum Actinomycetota; class Actinomycetes; order JAFAQI01; family JAFAQI01; genus DATAVK01. The sequence continues at coordinate 49,588 of DATAVK010000077.1, read as the reverse complement.
CCCGGTGCGACTCGACCGGCGGCTAGGTTGACTGCCGATGCCACTGTTGCCGAACCGGTTGCCGATCATCGCCGCGCCGATGGCGGGCGGGCCGTCGACGCCGGCACTCGCGGCGGCGGTGAGTGAGGCCGGTGGCATGGGGTTCCTCGCCGCCGGCTACTTGACTCCCGAGGCGTTCGATGGCCAGCTCACCTCGATCGAGGCGCTTACTGACCAGCCGTACGGCGTCAACCTCTTCTTGCCCTCACCCCGGACCTCCGACCTCACGGCCGTCGAGGCCTACCGGGCAAGCCTCGTGCCGCTCGCCGAGCAACTGGGGACGGCGCCAGGCGCACCGCGGTGGGATGACGACGCACTGCCAGACAAGCTCGACGTGCTTGTTCGGCACCGACCCGCGGTCGTGAGTGTCACTTTCGACCGGCCAGGGGTGGAGCTCTGCGAGCGGTTGCGTCGCGACACCGGCGCGCTGGTGGCCGCCACCGTCACGTCCACGTCGGAGGCTGCGCTGGCCGTCGAGGACGGTGTCGACCTGCTCGCGGTGCAGGGCGCCGAGGCTGGCGGCCATCGCGGCGTGTTCCGGGACGACACGTCGCTTGTTGCGGGCGGCCCGACGGTCGGTGTCCTCGATCTGCTCGCGGAGGTTGCCGCGGTCACGACCGTGCCGATGATCGCGGCAGGCGGCATAGCCAGCGGAGCCGACATCGCGGCGGCGCTGGACCGCGGAGCGGTGGCTGCCGCGTTGGGAACCGCGTTTGTGTGTTGCCCGGAGTCAGGTGCGGCTGCGACGTACCGACAGGCCCTGCTCGATGCGCCGTACCCCGAGACCACCTTCACCCGCGCCTTCACCGGCCGGCCGGCTCGGGCGCTGGTCAACGGCTTCGTCCGGCGCCGCAACGACCAGGCACCGGCGAGCTATCCCGAGGTGCATCATGTGACCCGGCCGATCCGGGTCGCTGCGGCGGCGGCTGGCGACGCCGACAACCTTCACTTATGGGCCGGGGCTCGCTGGCGTGACGTCACCGAGGAGCCGGCAGCGGAACTGGTGACCCGGCTGGCGCGCGAGCTCGCCGACGCGCGAGGTCAGGCGCTGTAGGTGATGGTCGCGGAGAAGTCGATGCCCTCCGCGCCACCGCCGGAGTTGAACTCGACGAAGTAGAGGTAGTGAGTGCCGGCAGTCCAGCCCGCGGTGGCGTTGTAGGTGAACGTGGTCGCGGTGCCGTTCCAGGCTCCGACCGTGCCGATCTGGGTGCCGCCCGATGCCGTGGTTGGCGCGTTCAGCCACACGACCGCGGAGTCATCGGTATAGCCGGTGAGGGTGATCGACGCGTGGTTGAAGCCGGTCGGCAGGGTGAACGGGATCCGGTAGTAGTAGTGCTGGTTGGCGCCGCTGCCGCCGTTGTTGAAGCTGACCCACCCAGTGCCGGCCACCGTGGAGTACGTCGAGTTGGTGAAGGCGTAAGCCGCGATGTAGGTGCCCGTTGCGGTGTCGCAGGCCTGGATGGCGGGGTCCCGCTTCCCGGCGGTCTGCGCGGTGCTCTGCAGCACGATCGTGTGCATCGTGCTGGCATGCGCGGCGACGACCGGCCCGACCAGGCTGGTCACGGTCGGGATCACGATGACTCCGGTACCGACGGCGGCAGCGCGCATCAGCATCGTGCGTCGGGACATGCCCTGCGCGAGCACCCCGATCTCGTCGAGCCGGCTCAGGGCGGCGTCCACGGTGCGGCTGTCGGCAGCGGGGTCGATCGCACGAACGGCGGCAACCAGCTGACCGGCGCTGTGTGATGCCCCGTCGCAGCTGTTCCACACCGCCGCGGCGAGCGGGTCCAGCAGGTGAACCTGGTCGCTGCGGGTGTCGTAAAGGATCGTCTCGTCACCGAGCGACCGATCGATAACGCCGGACGCGCGCGACGGCAGCGTCATACCACCTGGTCCGGCCATATAACGAGAGTACGGCGCGAACCCCCCGATATCGCGTCACTCGATTGGGCCAACCGGCGTCACTTTTTCGCGCATTCGGTGCATCCGGCTACGTGGCGAGTCCTTGCTGCTCGGTGCGCGCCGCGTCCAGGTCCGTCAGTGCGAGGACGCCACCGCCGGTCACGAACAGGATGAGCAACGACAGGATCGCCTGGTGGTAGGAGCCGGTGGCGTTCACGACAACGGTGAACAGCAGCGGCGCGATCCAGGCGGTTCCTTCGTTTGCCACCTCGAAGATCCCGAAGAACGCCGCCTCCCGACTCGGCGGGATGAGCTGCGACCACAACGACCGTGCCAGCGCTTGTGATCCACCGAGCACGATGCCGATCACGATCCCGACCACCACCGCCTGGGCCTTGGACCGCAACGCCGCGTAGGTGTAGAGGATGACGAGGCACCAGATGACCAGGCTGCCCAACAGCACCCGCTTGGTGCCGAACCGCGCGGCGAGACGAGCGAACGCCATGGCGCCGGCCATGGCGACGAACTGGATGAGCAAGATCAACGCGAAGAGGAACGTGGCCGCGCGCGAGGCGCTGTTGCCGAACAGCTCATGGGTGATGAACGTTGACGACAGGCCGATCACGGCCGAGATGGCATCGGAGAACAGCAGGTACGCCAACAGGTACCGCCGGGTCTGCGGCATCCGCCAGACCAGCCGGAACGTATCCCGCGTCGACCATCGACGGGAGGCGGCCGGCGCCGACGAATCGGCCGGACGGCGCTGGCCTCGCAACCGCCGCAACGACAACAGCCCGAATACCGACCACCACGCGCCTGCCGAGACGAAGCAGATCCGTACGGCGGTCGACTTGCTGAGGCCGATGTCGTGATGCGCCAGCAGCAGCGCAAGGTTCGCGGCCAGTAGCAGCCCGCCACCGACGTACCCGTAGGCGAAGCCTCGGCTCGAGACTGAGTCGCGCTCTTTCGGCGACGCGATCTCCGGGAGATAGGCGTTGTACAGCACGTTCGACCCGCCGTAGGCCAGGCTCCCGATGATGAACAGCCCGCCGGCGACGACGTACTGTCCGCCCGAAGTCGCTGCGAGTAGGACAGCTACGGCCGAGCCTGCCACGCAGGCGCCGGACAGCCAGCGGCGCCGGTCGGCCAGCCGGTCGGACGCCGCCCCGAGCGACGGCAGCACGACGAGCTGCGCCAGGGCGGCCAGCGTGACAACGAAGGACGGGAACGACTCCGCTTTGAGGTGCAGCCCGATGACGCTGAACAGCGTCGACGACCCGGCGCGATGCTTCGTCGCGAGTGCCAGCAGCCACGGCCCGATCAAGACCGTCGACACCGTGGTCTCCCAGCCGTGGTTGGCCCACGAGTACATCGACCAGGCCGAGATCTCCTGCCGGTCGCCCACCCGGCCGAGGGTTCCACAGATTCGTTGCCCTCAGCTCGGTTCGGCGGAGGGATGATGAACCGGTGACCTCGCCGGTCGCCTACTGGGTCGCCGTCTCACTCGGCGTCGCGGCCGGGGTCGCACTGTGCCTCGGTGCCAGGCATCGACCTGGCCGGTGGGTGGGATACCCCGGTCGCGCCATCTCCCTCGTCCTGGCAGCGGACGCACTGGTGTTCGTGACCGCCCCGTGGGTGAACGGCCGCTGGAGCGTGCAGTCGTCGTTGCCACTGGCGTTGTGTGACGTCGCTCTGATCGTTGCGGCCGTTGCCTGCTGGCGACCGCAGCTGCAACTCGCTGTCGAGCTGACGTATTTCTGGGGCCTCGCCGGCACGCTGCAGGCGGTGGCGACTCCCGACCTGTCGGTCGGCTTCCCCCACCTCGAGTTCTTCGAGTACGTCATCGGGCACGTCGGAATCGTTCTGGCGGCAGTGTTTTTGGTGGTGGGCCTGCGCCGGCGGCCGCGTCGCGGGTCGGTGCCGCGGGTGTTCGCGATCACGGCGGGCTACACCGTCTTCGTTGGCGGGTTCGACTGGCTGACCGGCTCGAACTACATGTTCCTCGCGGCGGTGCCGCAACACGCTTCGCTGCTGTCGGTCCTCGGACCGTGGCCTTGGTACGTCGTCAGCGCCGCGGCGTTGGCGATCGTGTTGCTGCTGATCCTCGATGCGCCGTTCCGCCATGGGTCGTCGCGCCCGGCATCCGGGTGATCAGGCAGCTGGGTCCGCAAGCTGCACGACTAGAGTGCTGAGCGTCGTACCCAGCGGTGCGTCGATGCGACCGACAGCGAGCCCGTCACCGCGGGTCGGTCCTTGGTTGATGATCGCGACCGGCACGCCAAGCTTCGCCGCGTGCCGGACGAAGCGGTAGCCGGACGCCACCGTCAGGGACGACCCGAGCACCAGCAACGCGCCCGCGCTCTCCACCATCGCGTACGAGTGCTCGACCTGGGGGCGCGGCACGTTCTCGCCGAAGAACACCACGTCGGGCTTGAGCAGACCGCCGCACGACTCGCAGTCCACGACCTGGAAGCGAGCCACCTCGGTGGCCGCGACGATCGCGTCGCCGTCCGGCTGGAAGAGCTCGGCCGTCGCCTCCCACTCGGCGTTCGCCTCGCGGAGTCTCACGTCCAACCGATCACGCCGGCTGCGCACGCCGCAGCCGAGACACACGACGCGGTCGAGGCGACCGTGCAGATCGAGCACCCGCTGGGCGCCGGCGGCCTGGTGCAACCCGTCCACGTTCTGCGTGATGATGCCGGCCAGCAGGTTGCGTCGCTCGAGCTCGGCGACGGCGGCATGGCCTGCGTTCGGTCGGGCGTGGGCGACCTGTCGCCAGCCGAGGTGGCTGCGTGCCCAGTAGCGCTGCCGGTCGGCCGCGTCGCCCACGAAGACCTGGTAGGTCATGGGATCGGCTCGCCGAGCTCGCCCGCTCGGACCGCGGTAATCAGGAATCCCGGATTCGGTGGACAGCCCGGCCCCGGAGAGGATCACGACGTCGCCGTCCGCGACGAGGTCGGCCACCAGGTCGAGCCCCGTGACCCGATCCTCGAGCGCGTATGTCACCTCTCCATGCTGCATCACCGCCACATGCATGGCCCATTGGTGCGGCTCGGCGGGTGGGTGTGGCGGGCGGTCGGGGTTATCGTCACGGGATGCCGACTGCTCTGTCACGATTTGTGGTTGTCGCCGCCACGGTGGGTGGCCTCGCCCTGGCCGGCCTTCCGGCGGCCGACGGCGTTACCGACAGCCACCCGAGCGCCGTGCACCACAAGCCGAAGATCGGCGCCCACTGCCTGATCGGCACCTGGCACGACAACGCGATCAAGACGTCGACGTACTTCGAGGGGCACAAGGTCCACATGCGGTATGGCGGTGGGGATATCGACCACATCTCCGCCAGCGGCATCGACCACAACACCTGGATCCATGCCAAGCCGCTGATCGGTCACTTCCGCGGCCACCGGCTCAAGCAAGTGATCCACGGCTACCAACGGCTGCTGTTCAAGGTGACCAGCCACCATCGGCTACGCAGCACCGAGAAGGGCTGGACGAAGAGCAGCACGAACAGCTACCACTACCGCGGTAAGCACCATGCGGGCACGCTGCCGCAGAGTGGCGTCACCCACGAGGTGTTCCACTGCACGGCCAAGACGCTCACCCTGAGCACCAGGAAGGGCACCGTCCTCGCGCGGGAAACCCGGATCGCGCGCAAGGCCTAGCCACCTCGCCCGGCCTCACGCAATCGACGAGCCCGGCCGGGCACCGGACCACGCGTCACGCAGCAGCGCAGCGACGTCCTCACGCGTGACAGGACGCGGGTTCGCATACGGATTGTCGGTCGCCTGGGCAGCGATCACGTCGATGTCGGAGGCCGCCATCCCCAGTTCGTGAAGTGAGCGGGGAGCGCCGAGGTCACCGGCCAGCTGCCAGAGCGTCAGCGCGGGATCGTCGGTGTCCAGGGCGGTGCCGAGCGCACGCCGCGCGGCCGGCGCGCTGGCCTGGTTGTAGGCCAGGACATGCGGGAGTACGACGGTGTGGGTCGGCGCATGCGGCAGGTCGAGGGTGCCGCCAAGGGCGTGACAGAGCTTGTGGTGCAACGACATCGTGGTGGCTGCGAGACACGCGCCGCACAGCCAGGCGCCGTACTGCGCTGCCGATCTGGCGTCGAGATCCGTCGGGTCGGCCGCGATGTCGGGCAACGCCGCGACGACCGCCCGCGTCCCTTCCCCGGCCATCAAGGAGATGATCGGCGTGACGTCCGGCGCGTATAGCGCCTCGACCGCGTGGGCGACGGCGTTGAAGCCACTCGTCACCGACGTGGCCGCTGGCAAGGACAGGGTGAGCTCCGGGTCGTAGATGACGCTGCTTGGCAACACCCGCTGGTCGCGGCCGGTGTGCTTTCCGGTGTCGTCGGTCAGGCCCCAGACCGGAGTCATCTCCGAGCCGGCGTACGTCGTCGGGATGGCGACCACGGGCAGCCCGAGGTCGAGGGCCACGGCCTTTCCCAACCCAATCGCCGAGCCACCACCGACAGCGACGCAGCCGGTTGCCCCGACCTCCCGCGCCACGTCTCGAGCTCGCTCGGCCACCGCGACCGGCACGTGCATCCGAGCCTCGGCCAGCAGCCCCGCGGAGACCTCGCCGAGCAGGTCCGCGACGGCCTGACCGACCGGCCGCTGCCCGGGTGTACACAGCACGAGAGCACGTGTGACACCCAGCCGGTCGAGCTCGCCTCGCACTCGTCTCACGGTGCCGGGGCCGACGACGACCCGCATCGGCAGCGCCTCGTAGACGAACTCGGCGGCCGTGCTCACTAGGGCGCCCGCTGCAGGGTCACCTCGAAGTCCACCGCCCGGAACGGGTTCGGCAGTCCCAACTCCACAGCTCGGGTCGGGTCGTCGATCTCAGGAAACTCGCGGACCAGGCTGTCCTTGACGCCGAACACGGCGTCGGAGTCCAGGTACCGGCTGTCGTCGACGAACAGGTGCGTGGTTACCGGACGATGGCCGGGCGCGGACACGATGAAATGCAGGTGCGCCGGCCGGAACGGGTGGCGACCGGTCGAGCTCAGCAGCTCGCCGACCGGCCCGTCGGTGGGGATCGGGTAGTAGCGCGGCACGACCGACCGGAACCAGAACTCGCCGTTGCCGTCAGCGGTGAACAGGCCACGTAGGTTCAGCTCGGGTTGGACCCCGGGCTGCTGGACGTCATAGAAGCCCTCGTCGTTCGCCTGCCAGACGTCGACGATCGCGCCGGGCAACGGCGTGTGGTCAGGGCCGAGGACGCGGCCGGTGACCAGGCACCGCTCGCCCTTGCCGTCGAGCGCGATGTCGTCGCCGAGCTCGCGCCGTGGCGACGCCACCACGTGGAACGGGCCGAGAACCGTCGACTCCGTGGACGTCCCGCCGGTGCGGTGGTTGATGGTCTCGATGAGCATCGAGACGCCCAGCACGTCCGACAGCATGATGGTCTCCTGCCGGGTCTCGTCGCTCATCTGGCCGGTCCGAGTGATGAAGTCGATGCCGGCCGCCCACTCGCTTTCGGTCAGCTCGACGTCCTTGACGAACGCGTGCAGATGGTGAACCAGCGACGTCATCACCTCGCGGAGCCGCTCGTCCGGTGTACCGGAGAAGCTGGCGGCGACGACGTCCGCTGAACGCTCCTCGCTGAAGCGCTCGGCGCTCACTCCGACGTACCGAGAACGGACGTCACAGCCGACCGCAGCCACTGGGTCGCTGCCTCGTCGGAGTCCGGAGCAGCGAGCTGACGGGCCGCCACGTAGAGGTCGGGGCGGACCAGGAGCACGCCGCCGTCCTCGATCTCCCGCAGCTCGGCCCAGGTGCCGTAGGGATCCTCGTAGGCCTGCTTCGGTCCGACCTTCACCGGCGTGATCGGGAGTCCATTCTCGGCCGTCAGCGCCTCGGCGGCGGCGAGCCAGGCCTCTCCGCCGATGCCGGTCCAGATGCTGAACGCGCCATGCCCGGCGAGGTCGAGCGTCGAGACCCGATGCCCGTCGCGAGTCACCCAGGTATGGGGCAGCTTCGCGCCCGGCCAGGTGGTCGGCTGGGCATACAGCTCGGGATCGCGCTGGTAGGGCGGCATCGCCGTACCGTCCGGGACCACTGCCGTGGAGGCATACCGATGGTTGTGCTCGACGCCGTGGGCGTTGAACTCATAGGACTTGTAAGCGATCGCCTCGCGCAGCGCATCCCGGATCTTCTCCCCCTCGGGGCCGGGCGCGGTCCGAAGCGCCAGCTGCCGCTCGAGGGTCCCTGCCTCCGTGGTGTCGGCGACGTCGAGGGCGGCCAGGATCCGGCCGGTGTCGGCGATGCTCAGGTTGGCCCGCTCCACGATCTGCCGAGCGACCGGAGCGCGTTCCGCGTCGTAGCTGTCGAGCAGCGGCGCAGCCGCCAGGCCCTGGAGGACATGGTGCAGCTTCCACGCCAGGTTGTACGAGTCCTGTATCGAGGTGTTGGAGCCGAGCCCGTTCGTCGGTGGGTGTCGGTGCACCGCGTCGCCGACGCAGAAGACGCGGCCCTTCGCGATGGTGGTCGCGAAGTGATGGTTCACGGTCCACGGCGACGTCGCCGTCACGTGCATCTCGAAGTCCTCGGTGCCGACCAGCTTCACGGCGAGCTCGCGGACGAACTCCTCGGTGAACTCCGGTGGGCCGGCCGCCGCCTCGTAGCCCCACATCAGCATCCACTCGTGCCAGGGCTTGATCATCCGCAGGACGCCGAGGCCGACGCCTTCCTTCTCCGCGCCCGGCTGCACCATCCAGTAGAGGACCGAAGGCCGGTGCGCCACGAAGCGTGAGAGGTCGGCCTCGAAGATGATGCCCAGCGCCCCGCCGACCGCCCCCGGTCCCTCGAACGGGAGGTCGAGGTCGGCCGCGACCTTGCTGCGGGCGCCGTCACCACCGACCAGGTACTTCGAGCGGATCGTGTACTCCGTCCCGGTGAGCCGGTCCCGCACCGTCGTCGTGACGCCGGAGTCATCCTGGGTGTGCGAGAGGTACTCGGTGTCGAAGCGCACCTTGGCGCCCCGCGCCTGAGCGGCCTGCATGATCACCGGCTCCGTGATGGTCTGCGGCGCGTCGAGCATGGTGCAGGGGCTTTGCAGCTCGTAGTCGGCGTGCCGTCGGGTGTCGGTCCCCCACGACGGCACTCGGCCGAGCTCATCGCCGGCGAGGCTGGTGCAGTACGTCGTGTTGCTCATCAGCGGCCACGGCGTGGCCTCGCGCATCAGCCGCTCCTCGAGGCCCATGTCGCGCAGCGTCTCCATCGTCCGCTGGTTGGTGATGTGCGCGCGAGGCGTGTCGGAGAGGTTGCCGTACTTGGTGACGACCAACGTCTTGGTGCCGTAGCTGGCCAGGAACAGCGCCGCTGATGCGCCGGCCGGCCCCGACCCGACCACGAGGACGTCGGTCTCCACTGCCCAAACTGGTGTGCTCATGCTGCTGTCCTTCTGTGACGGCGGATCACTGTGGGTCGATGTATTCGGCGTTGCGGTCGACCGTGCGGTAGATCGCATCGGCGATGGGACGGCGCATCTCCTCGGCCAGCTGGCCGAGCAGCCCGGCGCAGCGCGCCAGCAGAGCCACGCCGCGGAGCAGCTCCGGCGACAGGCCCAGGTCGGCGAGGGCGGCGCCACACACTCCGGCGCCGTTGAGCGGCAGTTGCTTGCCGAGGATGCCGGCATGGGTGCGACCGATCGCCTCGAACAGGGCCAGGTGGGGCCCGTAGACGCCGGAATCGTGAGCAATAGCAATGATCACCGGCGTTCGCGGATCACCGTGCTTGTGCACCGGATGCCCGAGACCGGGGACGAACTTCCCGGCCGACCGGCGCGCCTCGACGACCTCGCGGGCAAGGGCATCCCACGCCGCTTCGTCCGCCGGGAGATCTGCCCCGGCCAACGCCGACGCGAGAAAAACACCGGTGTCCTCTGTGACGCCCAGATAGCGGGAACCGCCGCCGAGCAGCCCGGCGGCGAGGGCGCCCTGCAGCGAGTCCGGCGCGCTCAGCAACGTGACCCGGGCCGCGATGGCTGTCGGCGTGAAACCGTGATCGGCGAGCGCGACCAGCACGGCTTCGAACATCCGGGTTTGCCCGGGAGTCGGCCGCTGCAGCGTCATCAGCCAGTACGCGAGCTCGCCGAACCCGACGTGGCCGATCAGGTCAGTCGACAGGTCCTGACCGAGCAGCGAGATGGTGTCCTCGGTCGACGTACCGAGTGATGTCGGGAACGACGGTGTCTCGCTCATCGGGCCTGCGCCCGCTCATCGTCGAGCCAGGCCCGGATGCCGGCGCGGTCAGCGTCGAGCGCCGGGGGGGCGTGGCGGTAGGTGACGGGCGATGCGGACAGCCGGATCGGGTTGCGGACCGTCGGCACGCCATCGATGTCGACCTCGGGTTCGAGCCCAAGCTGCGTTGCCAGCTTCACGCCGCCCTCGATGGTGTTGATCGGTCCACACGCCACTCCTGCCTCGGTGAGTACGTCGAACCACTCGGTTGCCGTTCGATGGGACAGCAGTTCCTCGAGCTCGGGGCGCAGCAGCTCACGATTCTCATTGCGGCCGGCGACCGTCGCGAACCGGTCGTCGTCGGCGAGCTCGGGTCGGCCAAGCGCGGCGCAGAGCGTGCCGAACTGCCTGTCGTTGCCGGCAATGACGATGATCTCGCCGTCGCTCGTGGGCATCGGTTCGTAGGGGAACAGGCTGAGGTGAGCGTTACCCATCCGCTCCGGCACCACGCCGCCGGCGAGGTACGCCGATGTCTGGTTCACCAGCGACGACATTGCCGAGGACAACAGGTTCGTCTCGACATGCTGCCCTTCACCGGTAGCGTCACGGTGCCGCAGAGCCGCGAGGATCCCGATCGCGGAGTGCAAGCCGGTCATGACATCGAAGACCGAGATCCCCGCCCGATAGGCCGGCCCATCCGGGCTGCCGGTGAGGCTCATCAGCCCTGACACCGCCTGCACCAGCAGGTCGTAGCCGGGCAACGAGGCACCCTGCCCGGCGCCGAAGCCGCTGATCGAGCAGTACACGCTGCGCGGGTTCAGCGCACGAACACTGTCGTAATCGAGCCGGAACCGCGTGAGACCGCCTGGCTTGAAGTTCTGGATGACGACGTCAGCGCGAGCCGCCAACCGATGCGCCAGCTCGAGGTCCGCGGCGTCGGAGAAGTCCAAGACGATCGAGCGCTTGTTGCGATTGATAGCCAGGTAGTACGTGCCGACGTCGCCACGCTTCGGCGGGGTCCAGTGCCGGGTGTCGTCGCCTGACGGCCCTTCGACCTTGATGACCTCGGCACCGAGATCGCCCAGCAGCATCGTGCAGTAGGGGCCCGCGAGAACCCGCGAGAAGTCCGCGACAACGAGACCGTCCAACGGCCCTCGTGACGTCGCGGCCGGCTCGCTCACCTGACCTCCGACCGTCTGCCGGACAACTGTCCGTCAATCCGAACTCTCCGATGCCGCAGCCGAGGTGTCAAGCCGTGCCCGGCCACGCCTCAGCGCCGAACGGTGCGACCTCGACATGCGGGCAGGCATCACGGCGCACCCAGTCCGCACTGACGTTGCTGGCGGCCACGATCAGCCTCGGGAGGTACTCCTCTACCAGTGTCTCGACCGTCGTTTCCGCGGCGTGCACCGTGACGTTCATCGCGGCACGGACCGCGCCGGCACCGTCTCGAACCGGTACCGCAACAGACCGGATACCCGGAGCAAGCTCCTCATCCGCCAAGGCCCAACCACGGGCCCGGACCGTGTCGAGCTCGACCCTGACCGCAGCCGGATCCCGGGGCAGCAACGGGGGAAGGCCCGAGCGGCTGGGCTCTGAAAGTGCGGCCGCGAGCGCATCAGCATTCAGCGACGCAAGCAGCACCTTTCCCTGCGATGTCACCAAAGCCGGGAACCTCGTGCCGATCTCGACGCGTAACGTGATGATCTTCGGTACGGCGACTCGCGCGACATACACGATGTCGCCACCGTCGAGCTGAGCCATTGACGAGGACTCGCCGGTCTGCCCGACCAGTGACTCCAGGTGAGGCCGGGCGAGCTCCCATACCCCCAGCGAGCTGACGTAGGCCATGCCGAGGTCGAGAGCGCGAGGGGTGAGCGCAAAAGCTCCTTGGTCGACCCGGACATACCCGAGCTCGATGAGCGTGAGCAACAACCGCCTCGCGGTCGGTCGGGCGAGCCCTGCCTGATCAGCCACCTCCCGCAGTGACAGCGGTTGGGTGGTCGTGCCCAGACTCGTCAGGACATCGAGTCCGCGGGCCAACGCCTCCACGAAGTCCGGGCCGGAACCCCGTTTCGTCATGCCGCGATGGTCGCACAGCGAGCCGGTCTTGACACCGTGACCGCAGCGGCGGATCGTCATACCTGCCGTCACGCGGACAGCTGTCCGCAGCAGCTCGACGAGACTGTTAAGGGAAAGGACGCGGGTCGTTGGCCAAGCTCGTCGCCGTGCTCGCGACCACCCATCACCCCTTCTACTACGCCACGTCGCTGCTGCCTCCCGAGACGGCGCCGCCGTTCGCGGCCGAGTGGCGGCGCAAGGTCGAGGCGTATCGGGAGACGCTGACCCGCGCCCAGCCGAATCTGCTGGTCATGGTCGGCTCCGATCACTTTCATCAGCTCTGGCTCGGCAACATGCCGCAGTTCCTCGTTGGTAAGGCGCCGTTCTACGACGCGAACTACTACAACGAGGAACGCGAGTTCGGGCTACCCCGGATGCGGCTGACCGGTCACGAGGAGCTCTCGGCGTACCTGCTCCGAGAGGGCATCGACCGAGGGTTCGACCTGGCGTTCAGCAACGAGCTCCGGGTCGACCACAGCATCACGTGCCCGATCCTCACAGTGCGTCCGCAAAACGACCTGCCCGTGGTGCCGATCTACACCAACATCTTCGCGCCGCCGTTGCCCCGCCCGGAAAGGTTCGTGGCGCTGGGTCGCACGATTCGCGAGCTGATCGACGCCTGGCCGAGCGACCTGCGGGTGGCGGTCGTGGGAACCGGTCACCTCTCGCTCGAACTCGGCGGGCCACGCCAGTTCGGTGCGCACGGGCCGGACCCGGAGTTCGACGCCAAAGCAGTGGAATGGATCGCGAACGGCGACATCGACGGCTGCCTCGCGAACGTGACCCTCGACAGCCTGCACGCGCCCGGTAATGCGACGCATGGGTTCATGGACTTCATGCTCATGATGGGGGTCGCGGGCTACGCCAAGGCCGACTACGCCGACAACCTCGATCTGTTCCACACGATGGAGGCGTACTTCACCTGGTATCCGGGCGGGGTGGACGCATGAGCAAGTACCTCCTGAACAAGTTCCTGTACACCGTCGATCGCGATCCCGCGCTGGTCGAGCGCTACCGCGAGGACCCCGCCGGGACGGTGACCTGGTGGGAGGCCGAGCGAGCCAACGAGGTCCTCAACTTGCCCAGTGCGGAACGTTCGACCTGGCTGGAGTTCACCGAGGCCGAGCGGTCGGCGCTTGTGAGGCACGACCATGTCGCGCTGTTCGAGATGGGAGCGCACCCGTTCCTCACGTTGACGCTGTGGATCGGGATGTTCGAGCGCGACCACACCGAGCCGCTCGCGATGCAGCTCGACTATGCGGCCAAGCTGACCCACATGGCACTGCCCTACCCGGACATCGGTACCTGAGCGGACGCTGCGGCGAGCCGCCAAGCGCGTTCGGTCATTCGCTAGACGCGGCCTCGTCCCGAGGTTCATGATCCGACCATGAGCGTGTCGCCGCTACCGGAACGCGGCGGTGTCCAGTGGGACAGCCGCCAGGAGGGCCGCGCGCTGCGCGTGGCCGCTCATCCCGACCTCGGCATGGTCACGCTCAGCCTGTGGCGCGAGGACGGCTGCGTCGCCACGCACCAGATGGCGGCGTCAGGCGTTGCCGGACTGATCGGGCTGCTGGCCGACGCCCTGCGCTCGTTGGCGGAGGAGCCCGGCCTCGGCAGCTCACACGCCTGCTGAGCGTTTGACCGATTTGTCGCCGGTGCGGCAGACTCCGCGGGTCGTCCGCATCGATCGAGAGGTGTTGCTTCGTGAAGCGAGTCCTGATGGTGGCCGTGTCCATCGCCACCGCTGCCGGCCTGCTCACTGTCGGACCTGCGATCGGGACGGCGGCGGCTCACCCGTCGGCACCCGCGTCCCGGGCAGCGGTTCCCGACACGGTCGAGACCGCGCTCCCCTGGGGCGCCTGCCCAACGAAGCAATACCCCGACCTCGAGGGGACGACGGTGCAGTGTGCGCCGCTGAAGGTGCCGCTGAACTACGCCCACCCGACCGGGCCGAAGATCACACTGGAGCTGTCGCTCACCAAGCACACCAGTTCGGACGCCAACTACAAGGGCGCCATGCTGAGCAACCCGGGCGGCCCCGGCGGTGCCGGTCTCGATCTCGGCTTCTTCCTGCAGCCCGCGGTCCCGCACCATGTCGGTGACGATTACGACTGGGTGAGCTGGGACCCCCGCGGAGTCGGTGCGAGCAAGCCGGCCCTGCACTGCCAGAACAACTACTTCAACCCGCCGCGGAAGAACTACACCCCGACGACGTCGACGATTCTCAAGTACTGGGAGAAGCGGTCCAAGAAGTACGCCGCGTCGTGCGAGAAGAAGCAGCCCGCACTCCTCAACAACATCACCACCAAGGACTCCGCGCTGGACATGGACGCGATCCGTGCCGCGATCGGCGTCTCGCAGATCAGCTACTACGGGTTCTCCTACGGCACCTACCTGGGCCAGGTCTACTCGACGCTGTTCCCGACCCACCTGAAGTACATGGTCCTGGACAGCAACATCGACCCGCGTCACGTTTGGTACAAGGCCAACCTCAGCCAGGACGTCGCCTTCAACCGCAACCTGCACATCTACCTGAAGTGGGTCGCGAAGTACCACTCCGTCTACCACCTCGGGAAGACCCAGAAGCAGGTCAGCGCCAAGTACTACGCGACGCTGCACGCGCTCGCCAAGCACCCGAAGGGCAAGGTCGGTCCGAGCGAGTGGACCGACGCCTTCAGCGGAGCGGCGTACTACCGGTTCGGCTGGGAGGACCTCGCGTCGGCCTGGGTGAAGTTCACGAAGGGTCACTACGCGCCCATGCTCGCGCAGTACGACAGCGCCGAAGGCCCCGGCGACGACAATGAGTTCGCCGTCTACAACGCGGTGGAGTGCAGCGACCTGAAGTACCCGGGGCTGCACAAGGTGCTCAAGGACTCGAAGAAGTACGCCAAGAAGTACCCGTTCCTCACCTGGGACAACACGTGGTTCAACGGGCCCTGCGAGTACTGGAAGAGCAAGACCCACCACGTGGTGAAGATCAACGGCAAGAAGACGACGAGCGCCCTGCTCATCGACGAGACCAAGGACGCAGCGACGCCGTACGAGGGAAGCCTCGAGGTCCGCAAGCTCTACCCGCACTCCAGCCTGATCGGCGAGCCGGGCGGCGCGACCCACGCGGACTCACTGTTCGGTGACGCGTGCGTGGACAACAAGGTCGCGGCATACCTGAAGTCCGGGACGCTCCCGAAGCGGGTTTCGGGCAACCGAGCGGACACGAAGTGCAAGCCGCTGCCCGACCCGAACCCGAAGGCGTCGTCCTCGAGCGCGGCCACACCGAACACGGTGCGGCCCGCGCAGGCAGCCCGGCTGCCCTTCGTGCTGCTGCGCTGACTTCCCGCCTACGACTTCACGATCAGCCGAACGTGAAGTCATAGGCGGAGAGCCCCGGCGTGAATCGCAGGTCGAGGATGCCGCTGCGGACTTTCTGACCAGACAGCAGCGTGTAGAGCGTCGGCACCCCGGACACCCGTTGGGCGGGCAGGGCTTTGCCGTCGAGGGTGCCGGTGACGGTGCCGGCGCCGGACAGGACGAGGTACACGTCGCTGGCCGAGAGGTTGATCCGTAGCTGCGCTCCGGCGCCCGCGAGGATCTGCTGCTGGCCGACGGTCCACTGCCCGGAGTAGCTGAGCTGGCTGGCCTTCAGGCTCGGCGCGAAGGCGTACGTCGCCTTCCGGTCCTTGACGATGGGCGTTCCCTCGTAGCGCGCAAGGCGCTGGTAGCCGAGGTAGCTCTCGGCGGTAGACGGCTCCTGTGGCGTCGTGTCCGGCACCGAGGTGGGCGGCGGGAGAGCGGCGCCGTTGGACTTCAACAGCGCGCGGATGGCCGCTTCCATCTGCCCGTAGTCGCCCTCACCGATCGATCCGAATCGCACGTTGCCCTGCGCGTCGATCAGGTACTCAGCAGGCCAGGAGTTGTTGCCCCAGGCGTCCCAGGTTCCGTAGTCGTTGTCCATCGCGACCGGGTACGGGATGCCCAGCCGTTTGATCGCCGCCTGCACGTTGGACGCGTCGTGCTCGAAGTCGAACTCCGGCGTGTGGACGCCAATGACGTCGAGACCGGCCGAGTGGTAGCGGGTGTACCACGCCTTGACGTGCGGGAGGCTGCGCAAGCAGTTGATGCAGGAATAGGTCCAGAAGTCGATGAGGACGACCTTGCCGTGCAGGGCGGCGAGGTTCAGGCCGGCCGGTGTGTTGAACCATCGCGTCACCTTCGCGAAGTTGGGCGCCGGGCCGTAGCTCGTCAGGGACGCCGCGGCAATGCTCGGCACCTTGTCGACCGGGTCGTTCGTGCTCGGCACCGCGGGCTCGGTCACCGACTGCTGCACTCGCTTGGCAGCCTGGGACTCGTGCACGTTGCCGATCCGTCCCAGATCGGAGGACACGGAGCGCCCGGCGGTGAGGTGGTCCTCGATCTTGCTGGTGTACGACGGGACGTGGGTCTGCAACGAGGTCGCCGCGCCGAAGGTGATCGCCAACGCGCTCACGGCGAGCAGAACGCCGCCAGTCCGCCGCGTCGCCAGGGCGTGGCTTCGCAACCACGTCGTCGCTCCGGTCAGTTGATCCGTGGCGAGGACGAGACCGAAGATCGGCAGGGCGATGCCGAGCGAGTACGCCGCCGTGAGTGCCACGGCGCGTGCGCTGATGGATCCCGACGGGCTCCCGACCGCGGCGATCGTGGCAAGGATCGGGCCGCCGCACGGGAGGTACAGCAGACCGAGGCTCGCACCGAGCACGAGGCCGCCGCGCTCCTTGTTCGGCGCCCGACCGGCGCCGAGCCGGGTAAACGGCCGCTCCAGCAGCTCGCCGAACCGGGGGACGATCAGCCCGGCCGCGACCACGAACAGCGCAACGATCGCCAGGTCGTAACGGAGCCCGAGCGGTAGGTGCAGTGCCTGCAGGAGTCGGATGCTGAACAGCGCCGAGAGACCGAAGGCCAGCGCCAGGCCGACCGCTATCGCGAACGCGCGGCGCCGGCCACCGGCGGTGACACCGGAGGCGATAACTGCGGGAAGGACGGGCAGGACGCACGGCGAGACGATGGTGAGAAGTCCTGCGACGAACCCGATCGCCAGCAGGACCGCCATACCTAGATCCTCCGCCAAGCTCGGTCCCCGACCCAACCTACGTCGCCGGAGGAACTTCGGTTCAGCGAACGGTCGCGACGTCAGGAGTGGATGTCGAGCAGCTCCTCGTAGAACCCGCCGATCTGGCGCTCCCGGTCGATCAGGTGGATCTCGAGGATCCAGTGACATCGCCGGCCCTTGTCGTCCAGCCGGCGCATCGGCTGGTCGTTGCCCGGGGCGATGTAGGACATGATCTCGTCGCCCGCGAGCTTCTCGTGCGGGAACTCGCCCAGCAGGTGACCAGCCATGGCGCCGCCGTACTCATAGCCGGCCTGCGTGGTCAGCTCCATCACGTGCTCGAACAGCTGCTCGCCGGTCACTTCCGGCCGGGTCTCGAAGAACTCTCGCCCAGACTCGAAGAGCACCGGCAGGGTGTCGCGAAGCCGATGCTTTGCCGGATCGGCGCCGAGCACGAAGGTCCGACCGAAGTCCGCCTCCCACTCGACGAAGATCGGCCCGAAGTCAGCGAACACGATGTCGTCCTCACCGATGGTGAGGTCCGGGGGGTTCTCGTCGTACGGGTGCAGGGTGTTGGCGGCCGCCCGCACGATCCGCTTGTGCCAGTAGCGGCTGACGCCGAACATGTCGGCGGCGAGCGTGCGGATCGCGGTGCTGGCTTCGGACTCGCGGACGCCCGGCGCGATCACCCGACGCGCCTCCACCGCCTCGAACAGCTCGGCCGCCTTGGCCTGGGCATCGAGCAGCCGGCTCGACCGGACCGCCTCGTCATCGATGGTCTCTGTCATGAGCCGGAACCTAGCGCGCCCGGCTGGAGCCGGGTGCCCTAGCCGGCTAGCTCGGCGATGAAGTCCTTCGACGCCATCGGCTCGGAGAACATCGGGAAGTCGAACTTCAGTGCGTTGTCGTGCTCTTCCGCGGACGTTGCTGCGAGACAGTCGCTCAAGGTGATCACCTGGTAGCCGTTCTCGTACCCCGAGCGCATCGTGGACTCGACACAGCAGTTGGTGAGGAAACCACCGAGCGCAATCGTCGTGATTCCCTTGCTGCGCAGGATGAAGTCGAGGTTCGTGCTGGCGAAGGTGTCGAGCCCGCGCTTACCTTCGATGACGATGTCACCGTCCGCGGGGGCAAGGTCGTCGACGATCGCGGCGCCCCACGAGTCCTTGACGAACGCCTTGCCGTCAACGACCCCCTTGAGGATGCCGTAGGGGTGCGAGCTGATCTCGTTGTAGCCCTCGGCGAACATGATCGGTGCGTGCATCATGGTGGCGCCGGCGTCACGTGCGGCATCGACGAGCGCTCGGGTGTTCTCGAGCATCCCGGTGGAGTCCATCACGCCGGCGACGGCGCCGTGCAGCACACCCCCGTCAGAGGTGAAGTCGTTCTGGTACTCGATGAGCACTACGGCTGTGGTCTGGGGGTTGATGGGCACGGCGCGGCTCCTCTTCGCCTGGCGGCGGTAGACGAACCGTAACGCGCGCCGCCGTGCCCAACAACCCCCGTCACTCGATCAGTTGGAGGGGATCCCGTTCGCCGGCGCAGCCGGCTGCTGGGTGGTGAACGGCGTGATCGCGCCGCTACCGTCATCGGTCGTCATCGGCTGCCCGAGCAAGTGGATCGCGCTGCCCTTGATGACTCCGATCTGGACGCCGGTGTAGCCGGCATGCGAGGAGCTGGAGAAGCCGAACGGCACCAGGCCCGGACCGGTGAAGTGACTCGACTGGATCGCCGACACGATGCTTGCCCGGGTCGGGTTCTGACCAGCCGCCTTCAAGGCCTGGACGAAGGTGTACGCCGCCGCCATGCCGTACTCCACGTTGCCGTCGAACGGCAGCTTCGGGATGTACTGCTGATGGACCTGCTGGAACAGCTGGATCCACGAGTTGCTCGTGTCCGCCGGCGAGGACAGGTAGCCGTCGGTGATGATCCCCTGGATCAGCTTCGAACCTGGCGCCTTGCCCTTCGAGAACGACGTCAGCAAGCCCGCCAGCGTCTTCGGATCGGACCCGACGTTGCTGACCACGAGCTGAGGCTGGTACTTCAGCTGCAACGCGGTGAGCTGGAGCAGCGCGGTGAACGCCGGCACCGTGAACGACACGACGATCTTCGCTCCGGACTGGGCAAGCTTCTGCACCTGCGGCGCGACGTTGGTGTTGGTCGGGTCGTAGTACTGGATCGTCGCGATCTGGCTCGATGGGACCTCGTCCTGCAGTCCCTTGACGCCGTTGTGGCCGAAGTCGTCGCCCTGCGCGAAGACGGCGACCTTCTGCCCCTTGAACTTTTGGGTGATGTATTGGCCGAGGATCTTGCCCTCGATCGTGTAGTCGGGCTGCCAACCGAACGTCTCGGGCTGGGTGGACGGCATATTCCAGCACAGGCAGCCGGAAGCCACGAACAGGTCGGGGATCTTCTGCGAGTTGAGGTACGCCACGACCTGCTGATGGGTGGGGGTGCCGAGACCATTGAAGATCGCGAACACCTTGTCCTGTAGGACCAGCTTGTGGACGACGGTGACCGTCTGTGCGGGGTTGTAGGCGTCGTCGAGATACTTGTAGACGATCTTCCGACCGTTGATGCCGCCGTGGGCGTTGACCCACTGGAAGTAGGCGTTCGACGCCGGCGCGATCTCGTCGTACCCCGGCGCCGCGACACCGGTCAGTGGCTGATGGCTGCCGATCGTGACCGTCGTCGCGGTAATGCCGGGCGCGGATGCAGTGTTGGCGCCGCCGCTGCTCGGGGACGAGCCGCTCGAAGGACTGCCACCGCTGCTACTTCCACCACATGCGGCGACCGCGACGGCGAGCAACGCGCCGCCAGCGAAAAGGCGAATGGATGTTCTGGTCATTGCTCCTCCGAGGGTCAGACCGGGGCGATCTGCGAGCAACATAGACCGAATCTCGTTCTGTGACGAGTTACCGGTGAGTATCGTGTCCGTCGCGTTACGTAGCGCGCCGCGCGACCGTTCCCCAGCCGCGGCGAAGCAGTCCCTGCACCCCGCTTGGGAACACCAGCATGGCAACGATAAGCGCAGCACCGAGGATCACCAATGGCAGGTTGTTCTGCACCCGCATCGACAACGACAGCGAGTTCGCGATGTCGGTCGACCAGTTCGGCAGCAACGTGATCAGCACGGCGCCGTACACCGCTCCGGCCAACGAACCGAGACCGCCGAAGACGATGGCAGCCAACAAATAGAACGACAACGACAACGGGAACGACGCCGGTCCGACGCTGCCAGCCACGATGGCGAACAGGCCGCCCGACAAGCCTGCACACGCTGCGCTGACCACAAAAGCGAGCACTTGCACGCGGGCCACAGACAATCCGGCGAGTGAAGCGGAGATCTCGTCATCACGGACGGCGCGGAATGCCCGCCCGACCCGGCTCCGGCTCAGGTTCGCCAACAGGAAAATCACGATGACCGCCGACAGACAACAGATCCAGGCCTGGAAGCGCACGTAGTCCACGCTGGTCGGCGGTGCCGGTGCATTGACCGGGAGGCCGGCGTGCCCGCCGAGCGGCCCTTCTAGCTTCGACCACAACGGCAGGACGGGGATGCCGATCGCCAGCGCAAGCGTGATCCCCGCGAGGTAGGGGCCGCGCAGCCTGGCTGCCGCGACACCGACGACGCCGCCCACCAGAGCGCAGACCAGAACTGCTGCGAGCAGGACGATGATCAGACCGAAGTTGGCATTGCCAGAGTGCTGCAACAGTCGCTCGGCCAGGTCGTGCTTGAGGAACAGCGCCGCGGTATAGGCACCGATGAACATGAATGCTCCGTGGCCTATGGACACCTGGCCGGACAGGCCGGTGAGCACGGTGAGCCCCGCCGTGGCGCAAGCGATGTAGGCGATATTGGCCAGCTGGGAGTTGCGGAACTCCCCCAGCTCGTGCGTCAGCAGGAACAGTGCCGCGCCGCCGATGACGGCGAACAGCACGTGGCGCAGCAGCGTGGAGCGACCCAGGACGCCCGGCACGGTCACACCCTTCTCGTGGCGGTCCGGCTGAACAACCCGGACGGGCGGACCATCAGGACGACCGTCAGCAGAACCAGCGCATAGAACGTGTCGATCTGGACGCTGACGTAGTTGTTGAGAAAGGCAAACGCGATTCCCATCAGCAGGCCCCCGACGACCGCGCCGATCGGAGAGTCGAGACCTCCGATCACGGCCGCGGTGAAGCCATAGATCAGCAGGGCGTCGAAGCCGTTCGGGTTCATGTAGTTCGGGGCGGTGCCGGCGATCAGCACACCAGCTAGCGCACCTACCGCCGCAGCCAGGGCCCAGCCGAGCGTGAGCATGCGTCCGACCCGTACGCCGAGCAGTCGGGCGACCTCCGGGCTGAACGCAGACGCCCGCATCCGTAGCCCGATCGACGTGCGTTGGAACAGTAGATACAGCAGCACCACGACGACAGCCACGGAGACCACGACGAACAGGTAGTTCGGCGAGAAGAGCAGCTCCTGGTGACCGACGCGGTAGAAGATCGTCGAGAACGCGGGCGGGTACGACGCAACCCCGTTCCCCCAGATCATCCCGGCGCCACCCTGCAAGAGGAGCAGCAGGCCAAGGGTCAGGATGACGGCGTTGAGCGGCGACGCCCCCTCGACCGGCCGGACCAGCACCCGCTCGACGACGGCACCGATGACCAAGCCGGCAAGCAACGCCACCACGAGACCGACCCAGTAGTTCTGGCCGTGCTCCTGCACCAGCGTGTAGGCGATGAACGTCGTCACCATGAGCATCCCGCCCTGCGCGAAGTTCACGATGCGGGTGGAGCGCCAGATCAGCACCAGGGCCAGCGCCACAGCCGCGTAGATGCTGCCGAACGCGATGCCGTTGAGGATGAGGTTGATGGGCGTCATGGTCAGAACCCCAGATAGGCGTGTCGAAGTTTGTCATCGGCGGCCAGCTCGGCGGCGCTGCCCTGCGCAACCACCTTGCCGAGGTTGAGCACGACGGCGCTGTCGGCCACCGACAGGGCGCTGCGTGCGTTCTGCTCGACGAGGACGACGGTCAGCTGCTGCTCGTCGCGCAACCGGCGGAGGGTGGCCATGATCTGCGCGGTGATGCGAGGCGCCAGCCCCAAGGACGGCTCGTCGAGCAGCAGCAGCTTCGGGCGGCTCATCAAGGCTCGCCCCACGACGAGCATCTGGCGTTCGCCGCCGGAGAGCGTGTCCGCCGCCTTGTTCCGGCGCTCCGCGAGCGGCGGGAACATCTGATAGGTCGCCGCCAGGTTCGTCGCACACTCGTCGCGGTCACCGCGCCACAGCGCGCCCAGCCGCAGGTTCTCCTCGACGGTCAGCTCCGTGATGACGCCCCGACCCTCGGGGACGTGAGCGATCCCGAGGCTCACGACATCCTCCACCTTGGTGCGCAGCAGATCGCGGCCGTCGTACCGAATACTGCCGGAGCGGGCTCGCACCAGGCCGTTGATGCTGCGCAACAACGTCGTCTTGCCCGCACCGTTGGCGCCGAGGACCGCGAGGATCGTCCCGTCCGGCACGGAGATCGAGACGCCGTCGAGTGCGTGCACGGCGCCGTACGTCGTCACGACGTCGGTGAGCTCAAGCATCACGGACCTCCTCGGTAGAGGCGTCGACGGCTTCGCCGAGGTAGGCCTCGAGGACGTTCGGGTCCTCGCGGATCTCCTCCGGCGTGCCGGTCGCGATGCACCGACCGAAGTCAAGGACACAGATCCGGTCGCAGACCGACATGACGAGGTCCATGTGGTGCTCGACGAGCAGCACACCCATTCGCCCCGACAGCTCGCGGATCAACGTCGCGAGGTCGTCCATCTCCGCACTCGAGAGCCCGGAGGCCGGCTCGTCGAGCAGCAGCAGGGCCGGGTCCGCCACGATCGCGCGGGCGAGCGCGACCCGCTTCTGGACGCCGTAGGGCAGCTGGTCGGGCATCCGTGCCGCTGTGTCGGCGATGCCGAGCTCCTCGAGGGTGCGCAACGCGCGCTCGCGCAGCTCCCGCTCGTCACGATCGCCACGCGGAAGTGCGAACAGTCCTGAGCCGAACCAGGAGCGAGCGTGATGGTCGGCGCCCACGACGACGTTGTCGAGGACGGAGAGGTTGGTGAACAGCCCGAGGCTCTGCAGGGTGCGCGCAATGCCAAGTCCGGCGAGCTGGTGCGGGCGGTGCCGCGACAGGGTCGCGCCGCGCCAGCGCAGCGATCCTTCGCTCGGGCGGACGAAGCCGCAGACCACGTTGAACAGCGTCGTCTTCCCGGCGCCGTTGGGTCCGATGACCCCGACCACCTCACCGTCAGCAACCGACGCCGAGACCTCGGTGAGCGCGGTCAGCCCACCGAACCGGACGCTGATGCGGTCGACATCGAGCAGCGCTGGCACGAAGGAACCTCCGCGGTCGTGACTGCGGTCCCAGCCCCTAGAACCGGGTTCGGGGCGAACCTTAGCGCCAGTCCGCAGAGTCGGCACGTCTGGCATATGCTGCCGCACCATTGGCGCTCGGCGACGCCATTCGCTGAGCATGTGGCCTTGGGGGGACACCATGCCTGCTGTCGACAGTGATGCCATCGAACGACGATTCCCGCGCCGGTTCCTGCTTGCCGGGACCGCCGCAGCAGCCGCGGTTGGGCTGACGGAAGTGGCGTCGCCGGACGACGCGTCCGCGGCCTCGGCCTCCACCACATGGAAGCTCGGTGGCAACCGGAAGGTCACGAGCAAGAACTTCCTCGGGCCCACCAATCCGGCAGCCCTGATCTTCAAGACTCGGACGTCGAAGCACACGTCTGTGGCCGAGCGGATGCGGATAACGGCCGCCGGCCTCGTGGGCATCGGGACGAAGAGTCCGGCGTCCCAGCTCGATGTGAAGAGCACGCGCGACATCACGCTCCGGGGTACGACGACCAGCACGGCTAGCACTTCGAGCGCTATCAGCGGCATTGCAGGAGCGGGGACCGGGATCAGCGGCACCTCGAGCACCGGGACCGGTGTCAGCGGCACCTCGACGAGCACCTATGGCGTTTCCGGGACGGGTGGATACACGGGTGTTCGTGGCACCGGCGGGTCCTACGGCGCGATCTTCAGCGCCACCAGCAGCGGAAGCGTCGGCATGTACGCCTCGGGGGGCGGCTATGGCCTTTACGCCTCCGGCAGCACGTATGGCAGCTACGGGTCAGGAAGTACGTACGGGGTGTACGGAGCCGGGTCGACGGGGGTCTACGGCTCGGGCTCGACGACCGGAGTCGCCGGCACGACGTCGAACGTCAACGGCGCCGCGGTGAGTGGGACCGGCGGGCAGTATGGCGTCCAGGGTGCG
This sequence comes from Mycobacteriales bacterium, assembly GCA_036267755.1. Classification (GTDB taxonomy): domain Bacteria; phylum Actinomycetota; class Actinomycetes; order JAFAQI01; family JAFAQI01; genus DATAVK01. Next base: position 24,966 of record DATAVK010000077.1, on the reverse strand, counting down.
AACGGTCGCACCGCCGGGGTCCGCGGCGACTCCGGTTACGTTGGCGTCTGGGGCCAGGGCACGACGTACGCCCTGTACGGTCTCGCCACGGACACCGGCACGAACCAGACGTACGGCGTGTTCGGCCAGGCGTCGAACTCCGCATCGTTCGGGCTCTGGTCGCAGGGAAATGCCCACGTGGCCGGCACGCTCTCGAAGACCGCCGGGTCGTTCAAGATCGACCATCCACTGGATCCCGAGCAGCGCTGGCTGTCGCATTCGTTCGTCGAGTCGCCGGACATGATGAACGTCTACAACGGCAACGTCGTGCTGGACGGCGACGGCAAGGCCACCGTCGAGCTCCCCGAGTACTTCGGCGCGCTGAATCGCGACTTCCGCTACCAGCTGACGACGATTGGCGCGCACGCCCCGGTCTACGTAGCCAGCACGGTCAAGAACAACCGGTTCCAGATCGCCGGCGGCACGTCCGGCCTCGAGGTGTCCTGGCAGGTCACCGGAATCCGGCAGGACGCGTACGCCAAGGAGCACCCGATCGTGGTGGACACGCCCAAGTCGACCGCGGAGCGAGGCATGCGGGAGTTCGTCCCCGCCGGTTCCACGGCGACGCTGATGCGACTCGGTCCCCGGCGCCCCGAGCCGACCGCCGTCGCGCCCGAGGCTCCGGCGATGCACCGCCCCACCATCGGCTGACCGCGGGCGGTCCAGTTCACGGGTTGTACGTGAGAGTCCCGTGCTGGAACGTGCACGTCTGGGTGCCGTCGGAGTTGGTCGTCACGTTCGAAATCGGATAGCCCAGGGCGCCAGTGGCGCCGCCGTCTTTTTGCCATTGCGTGTAGATCGGGCCCCACACACCGAACGCTGTCGTGGCTTCCGGGGCCAGCGTGATGGAACCGCTGAGGGTTGGTGTGCCGTTGACGAAAGTCGCGAACCTGGCGAAGGTCTCCCCGTCAGGCGAATCGCTGCCGGTCTCGACGTCCGTTGTGGGATACCCCAACGGCGACGCGTCGGCCCCCAGCGCGATGTACGCGGTGCCCACTGCGTCCCACAGCGAGTGCACCTCGCCGGCCGGGTCCCGCTCGACGATCCCGTCGACGAAGCGGACGTGGCTGCCAACCCCATCAGCGTTCACCGTCACGTCGCTGCGGGGGAAGCCGAGCAGGCCCGCCTGTTGGTCTAGCCCGACGTACGTCGTGTAGAGCGGTCCCCAGACTGCGTGGGCAGCGGTGTCGGGGCCGTTGTAGATGCCGCCGTGCACGAACGTCGCCCGCACCCCGCCGGACACGATGTCGACCACGTCGCTCGTCGGATATCCGAGTGGGCCGGTCTGGTCACCGAGTTGATGCCACTTCGTATAGACCGTCCCCCATATCGCGTGAGCATTGCCGTTCGGTCGCTCGTAGATCGCGCCGTGCTGGAAGTGCGCCGCCAGACCGTGGTCGGGGAGTCGCTTGGCGTCCGAGGTCGGCAGGCCGAGCGGCGAATGGTTCTGGCCGATCACGTCGTACCGGTGGACCACCCTTCCGATGAGATAGTGCGCACCGGTGTCCTGCGACCAGTACATCCGGCCATGGACGTAGTGCTGGATCTTGGCGTGCCCGGAGGTGTGCTCACCGTTGACGGAGGCGCCGAGGACCGATCCCTGCGATCCGAGGGCGGTGTATCGCTTAGCGATGTGGGTCCAGCCGGACAGGCAGGACGCGGAGTGGGTCCGGGTCGCGTTATCGGTGGCGCTGGCATCACTGCAGTCGGCCCACTTCCACGGCGGCGTGCACGAGATCGCGCGACACAGCACAGGGCCCGAGCAGTGCCGGTTGCGGTCGCACTGGCCGTACCGGAAGACGTTGTGGCAGACGTGCCGTTTGTCGCAGGAGCCGTCGGCGCAGTGACTCCGGCAGTTCAGGCAGTGCGAGGCGCAGAAGGCTCCGCCGCCGCAGCCGCAGTGGGTGCACTCACCCTGGCAGTCGATGTAGTAGCGGGCCTTGCCACCACACAGGCTGGCGCCGTCGGCCTTCCACCAGCCGCCGGCGAAGCTCCCGGGCGGGCACTGGTTGACGCCCTCGTGGATGGTGCAGCACATCGCCGTCCACCCGGATGAGCAGGACGAGCCGCTCCCGCACACCGACGCATAGGCGCTCTGCGGCTTGAGCACGTAGTCCAGACCGGACGTCGCGAGGGCCGAGCCGACGACGGCGGTGCGCACCAGGAAGCCGCGCCGTCCCAGCCGGTGGGACAGCAGCTCGGACGCCTTGTTGACCAAGCGTTCGGTGACCACGTTCGTCCTCCTAGTGCACGATCAGGCTGTCGAGCAGCCGGTGGACGTGGGGCAGCAGCTGGGCGCGGCGGGTGTGACCGCCCATGACGACGTAAAGGCAGAACGGGCGGTTGCCCTCGGTGAAGAACCACTGGGCCCCGCTCTGACCGGGGACGGTGCGCTGCAGCTGCTGGGGGTGGAAGTCGTGAGCCCGCGGCTGCGGCCGGCGGGTCACCCGAAACAGCGGGGTGTGCGCCGCGGCGGGCTCGTACTCGAAGAGCACCACGAGCACGTGGTCCCGCGACATCCGTTCGACGGCGCCCACCCCGAAGTCGCCGCGGCGTCGCGGCAACGGGAAGTTCGAGGCGTGCACGATCGGGTACGGCGTACTCCCGTCGTCGGTCTGCCGCCGGTAGACGTGAACGTCCCACCCCGTCGGGGCCTCGAGCGAGAGGCCGTAGGCATGCACCTGCGCCATCAGCGAGCCGCCACAACGGCGGCGACGCCGACCAGGCCGGCGATCGACAGCTGCGCACCGACGGCGAGCCGGCGAGCGACGGGCAGAGCGGTGACGATCGCGGCATTGCGCCGACGCAGCTCGCCCGCGTCGCGGACGCCGGCCATGCTGAGCAATGGCAGGCCGCGCGCCAGACCGAAGCAGCCGCCGATCACCGCTCCCGCGACAGCGGAGCCCGAGGCCGCCTCGAACCACCACGTCAGGTACGTCGACGCGGAGGTGACGATCGTGACCGCCCCCACGCCGAGCTGGACGCCGAACCCGGTCCCGATCACCCAGTCGCGGTACGTCGACAACCAGGTCTCGTCCACCTGTCGCCGCCGACTCGGCACCCGACCGGCCAGGTCGGCAAGTGCCGCAAGGACGGCCAGTGCCGCAGTGACCGCGGCGAGGGCGACCCACGAGTGCCGGAGCCGCACCGCCTCGCCCACCGCGCCGAGGGCAGCGCCCACGGCCGAGCCACCGACGACCGACCCGACCAGGTATGAACCGGCCAGGCGCCACCATCGGGTTCCGGGTGCCCGCTCAACTAGCGGGCTGATGCTCGCCAGCATCGACTCACCTCAAGGTGACCAGGTCGCGCGGAGCCCGGCCACCACAGCCGCCGCGACGCCCAGCACCAGCGTGATGGCAGCTCCGCTCACCCGGTCTCCAGCGGCGGCCGCTCGTCGTGCAGGCTCGGATGGCCCGGCCCGATCCCCGCCGCAGCGAGCTCGGCGTCGATCCGGGTGGCGTTGTCCCGGTCGTCGGTCCCGGGTTCCTGTCTCGACCCGCGGCGGGCGTCATCACCGTGACTGAGCAAGTCCATCACCTGCTCCCAGGTCTGGCCGGTGCCCTCACCGACGACCCGGCCGGTCGGGCCGTGCACCTGGACGATGTGCGGGGAACCCGGGACGCCGTAGTCAGCCCACGCACGTGACGAGGCGACCACGTCGAGGTCAGCTCCGGCGAGCTGCTGCAGCCGGCTGCGGTTGTCCTCGTCCTGGACGACGACGACCACGCGAGAATCACCGACCGGCGAGACACCGGCGCGCAACGAGTCCCAGAACGGGTGGCACGTCGCGCAGCCACTGGAAAGGAAGGCCAGCACCGAGTCGTGGGGCGCGCCGACCACGCCGACCGCCGCGGCACTGCCGTCCAACCGCTGCCCCGCGATGTCGTGCGCGATGTCCTCGGCCCGCAGCGACGCGACTCGAGTGGCCGGGATGACGGGTGCGCGGCCGTCAGGATCGAGGTCCGCGCCGAGGTCGTGCAGCGCGCGAAGGATCTCGGCGTGGCTGCGCAGCAACCCGGCGACCAGCAGGCCAAGAAGGGCGACCGCGACCCCCTCCGCTATGACCAGTGCCAACACGTGGAACCCCTTATTAGGCAACGAAGCGTTCGATGGCCCGCAGCCGCGGCAGCTCCGCCAGGGCGAGCCACGCGAGCCAGGCGATCAGGACGGCGAACCCGAGGACGGCCACCTGGTGGACCGTCGACATGGACGACGTGGTCCATGTCAGCACGCCGGTGGAGCCGACCGCCGCTGCGACACCTGTCAAAACCGTGAACGCGGCCGTGACCAGCACGTGAGCGAGAGTCGGCGGGGTGTCGGGGCGGCCGACGCAGCCGCACGACGCGATGACTCCCCCGCTGCGCAGCGCCACGATGACGAAGCCGGTGAACCCGAGGTACGACGCAGCAACCAGCCCGTCGGCGACCCGACCGCCGTGCAGCACCGCCAGCGTGCCGATGCCCACCTCGACCAGGCCGCCCGCCCGCACCGCGATCGCTGGAACCGGGAACCCGACCGAGCGCAGCGCACGGCGGGTGTCGTGCGGATTCACCAGCTTCGGTGCACCGGCCAGGACGAGCAGGAGAGCGGCCGCCAGGGTCGGTGCCATGAGCGGATCCACCTAGGCACGGTAACCCGGGGCGGCCCCGGGACGCGGCCTTTGCGGGCATCCGGGCGCTCTAGACCGGTCTGGCGCGAGAACCGGTGCGGCGTCACACTGACCAGGTGGCGGTCACCGAGATGCGGCCGAGTGGTCGCGAGGCCCAGCCTGAGGACTACACCGGGCCCGGCCTGGGTCTGCGCCGGGCGGCGGCGATCTTCAGCAGGACGTTCAGCGCCCGCGTGCTCGCGCCGCTCGTGCTGGTCTTCGCCGGCGTACGGATCGCGCTCGGCGGCTGGTCACGTTGGGACGCCGTGGTGCTCGCGGCGATCCTCGGCCTACAACCCTTCACCGAGTGGGTCATCCACGTCACCGTGCTGCACTGGAAGCCGCGCACGATAGGGCGACTCACGGTGGACCCGCTGGGCGCCAGGCGGCATCGCCAACACCACCGGGACCCCAAGGTCCTCGGTCTGGTCCTGGTCCCGCGCCCGGTCCTGATCGCGACGTGCCTTGCCCAGGTGCCGTTCTACCTGCTCGTCGCGCCGACGGTCAGGCTGGCGTTCATGGCGATGCTCGTCTCGTCAGCGATGTACCTGACGTATGAGTGGACGCACTTCCTCATCCACTCGACGTACCGGCCCCGCAGCCGCTACTACCGCTACGTCTACCGGGCGCATCGGCTGCACCATTTCCGCAACGAGAAGTACTGGTTCGGGGTCACCGTGCACGTCGCCGACCACGCGTTCCGGACGTTCCCCGCCAAGGACGCCGTACCGGTGTCGGACACCGCCTTCAGCCTCGGTGTCGGTGACAGTCGCTAGGCGCGACTGATCCGCAGACTGAAGCTGGTCGTGCTCGGCGAGTAGAACTCGTCCCCGGAGTACCGGACCTGCACCGAGTACGTGCCAGCGGCCGGCAGCGCAGCGCCGGGGATGGTGAAGCTGGCGACCGGCAGGAAGGGCGTGAGCGCTGCCGATCCGGTGCCGGTGACGTGACCGCTGCTGTCGGTCACCGTGAAGATGACCGAGCCGGTGAGCAGCGCGGGGACGGACTTGGTCGGGATGACGGCCGCAAGCACCGCGACCGACCGGCCGGCCTTCGGCAACAACGTCACGGCGGCCGCCGCGGTCACTGTCGGCGCGCCGGTGACCGTCTCGGTGAGCGTGCCGACACTGCCGGCGTCGTCGGCGGTCCCGGCGTAGCTCGCCGTCACCGTGTAGGCCGATCCGCTCGCCCGCAACGCGCCGGCCGGGAGCGAGCAGGTCGCTACTCCGCCACCGAGGGTCACGGTGTTGGACCCGGAGCAGCTGACGTGGGAGCCGTCGGCGCCGGTGATCGAGAAGGTCACCGAGCCAGTCGGCGTGGCCTCGTCGGCGAGGCCGGACACCGTGGCTGTGAGGGTCACGGCCTTGCCGGGCGCGGTCGGGTTGGCGCTCGATGTGACGGTCACCGCTGTGGCCTGCGGCGTCGGCGCTGCGTAGTCGAACACCACGCCGAGGTCCTTCTGCAGGTCGGTCACGGTGCCGGTCTTCGAGGTCAGGCCGTCGCCGTACCAGTCGACGTCGCCGTCGTCCTGGAGCAGCTGGACCGGCGCACCCGACACGAGCGGATCGGGCGTGCTGACGATGGTTTCCCATGCCCCCAGGTTGTCCGCCGAAGGGAGCTGCGGAAGGACGGTCTGCGTCTGTCGCGGCGCGTGCGCCGGGTTGCCGTCCCAGGTGTAGAGGACGAATCCGCTGTTGGAGTCGTCCGCGGTGCCGGCGACGATGAGGTACTGCCCGTCTGCGTTCTCGCGGATGTCGCGGATACCGAGGCCGCCGAGGTCGAAGAAGATCGGCGATCCGAACGTGGCGTGGGTGGTTCCCGGGTTCCCGTTCGTCGCGAGGTCGGCGAAGTTGGTCACCGGGATGAGCATCGCGAGATGACGGTTGGTGGTCGGCTCCAGCGGCGCCCGGAAGGCGAGGTACGCCGTCGAGCTGCTGCCGGCCGCGAACTCGAGACCCTCGACGTTGAGCGCGTCGGCTTCGTGACCACCGACTCCGGCGGCAGCCGAGGCGGCCAGCCCGAGGGCGTTGCCATTGCTTTGGTCCCAGGCGATCAGGTCGCCGAGCAGGCCGGTGTAGCTGCCGAGATACGTCAGCGTCGTGTTGGCACCCGTGCCGGACACGCTGGTCGCGAAGACCGTGCTCCTGGCGGGTTCGAGGTCGCCACTCGAGCCGGTGCTCATCGACCCCTCCCAGTAGATGACGTTGCCGACTCGGGCCGCGGCTTCGACGTCGACCTCGCTGGTCCCGAACGGCAGCTGCCCGGTGAAGTCGAAGGTCTGCACCGGCGGGCCGGACTCGCTCAGGTCGTAGAGCCGCAGCACGTCGTTCTCGTCATCGGCGACGACCGCGTATCCGCCACCCACGTCGACGGCGGCCGAGGCGTTTCCCGCGCCGGAGTAGTACCGCAGCCCGGAGCCCTGCGGCCCGAGATCACCCGTGAGGTCCGCGGACACGCCGTACCGGATCTGCTCGCTGGCCGACGACTCATCCGGTGCAGTCACGGTGAGGGTGATGGTCGCGATGCCGACGGCGGCTGGCGTCACCGTGAGAGTCCGGTCGGCGCCCGACCCGGAGATCGTGATGCCGTCGTCGGGAGCGATCGAGGCGTCCGACGACGTGACCGTGACCGTGAGCTGGCTGGCATCGACGTCCGGATCACCGACGGTCACGGGCAGTGTCGGGTTGGTGGGGTCGCCGAGCGCGGCCGGGAGCGCGCTGCGTGGGGTGCTGATGGTCGGGACGACGGGCGGCGGCTTGATGCCGCCGCCGGTGCCGATCACCGTGCCGGGCGCGAACGCGATGCCGCGGGCCGCCTCGTTGGCGGGCAGCGTCGCGATCGGGGTGGCGGTGCCGGTCAGGGTCCCGCCGACGCCGCTGCTGTCGGAGATCGCGTACACCGTGCCGCTGGTGCCGTTCGCACCGCTGCTGGTCGCGTAGATGCTGACCGTGCCGTTGTCGTCGTTCGCAGTGAGGCCCTCTGGGCTCGATACCTGGACCGAACCCTCGGCGACCCAGCTACCACTGACCAGGCCGTACTTCACGACCGCGCCTGCCGTGAGGTCAGCTTCGTACAAAGTGTCAGGAGCGGTGCCGTTGCCGAGCGTGAGCAACGAGTAGCCGTAGGGGTCGCCGGGAGGCGGGGCGAACGGCAGGTTGCTGACGGTCTGGCCGGTCGTGGTCGGAAGCCCGCTGCCGACGGTGCCGATCGTCAGCCCGGCTTTGGTGGGGTCGGCCGAGGCGTAGAGCTGGCCGTCGAAGTCCGCGACTTGCCGGACGTTCTTGAAGGTCCCGCTGTCCAGCTCCGTCGATGTCGTGGCGCCGAGCGTGGTGTAGCGCGGTCCGCCAGCAGCGCCACCCACCCAGATCGACGTTCCGTCGGAGCTGGTCGCCGACCGGGGATTGTTCCCAGTCGCGAAATCGGTCAGCGCCGTCGACGTGTCGACCGTGCCGCTGGCGTCGACCCGGGCGACCGTGCGGGGTACGGCGGTCGAGCTGCTGCTCGCGATTTTCGTCGTACCGACGGCGGCGTCGTACCCGGGCGCCACCAGGTAGCGGCCGTCGCCGGACAACGAAAGCAGCCCCTCCGAGCTCGCCGAGCCGCTCGCAACGAGCGGTTGGCCGGCACCGCTCGCCACCGTCGGCATCGGCACCGACGTGACCAGGGTTCCTGCCGGGGTGTACTCGTCAAGGAAGACAGGAGCCGCCGTACCTGACAGTGCTGTCGTCCCGTCACCGACGCGGTAGACCACGAGGTCGCCCGGCGCCAAGCCGGTCGCCGCGGAGGCGACGCCGCCGGCCGCGACCAAAGCCGAGCCGCCGATCACCCCGCAGGCGACGATGGCGCCGAGCCGCCGAGAACCGAGTCGCTGCACCGAAGACCTCATGCGGCTGCAACGTAGGAGTCGCAGGTGAACGCACCCGGACCACGCCGCGACCCCGACATGAACGCGACACTGCGACTCGCTGTGAGTCGTGGTCGGCCCTACTCGGAATCGGGCTCTGAGGCGAGCTCCGACTTGACCACCTTGCCGGTCTCGTTGCGCGGCAGCTCGTCGTGGAAGACAACCTCGCGCGGCACCTTGTAACCGGCCAGATGCTTCTTCACGTGAGCCCGCAGGTCGTCGTCGCTCGCCGAGCCGCCGTCACGCAACACCACATGAGCCACCAGAGCCTGGCCGAACTTCTCGTCGTCGACTCCCACCACGGCCACATCGGCGACGTCGGAGTGTTGGTGCAGCGTCTCCTCGACCTCGGCCGGGAACACGTTCTCGCCGCCGGAGACGATCATGTCGTCGTCGCGGCCCTCGACGTAGAGCCGGCCGTCGTCACCGATCCGGCCGACATCGCCGATGGACGCCAACTTGCCGAGCCGGCTCTTGTCCTCGCCGCTGGTGTAGCCCTCGAACGACATCGCGCTGCCAGCGAAGATCCGACCGGTCTCCCCGGGCGCGACGTCGTTGTCGTCCTCATCCACGATGCGAACCGTGACGCCGCGTACGACGCGACCCGCCGTGCCGGGTGCCTCTCGCAGGTCCCGTGGCTGCGCGACGCTGACGTAAGCGACCTCGGTGGAGCCGTACAGGCTGTACAAGACGTCACCGAAGCGGTCCATGAAGGCCTCGGCGAGCGTTGGGGCAAGCGCCGATCCGGACAGCGACACGATCGCCAGCGATGACGTGTCGGGCTCGGCCTTCACCTCGAGGATCCGTTGGCACATCACGGGAACCGCCGCCAGCGTGTCCGCGTGGTAGGTCTCGATCAGCTCGAGCGTCGCTTCGGGATCGAAGCGTCGGCGCATCACGAGAGTGGACTGCAGCAGCATCGCAATCGTGAGGTTCGCAAGCCCCCAGGCGTGGAAGGCCGGCGCAGCGAGCACGGTCACGCCGCGACCTCGGTACGGGATCGCATCCAGTACGGCGATGCCCTCGACCATCCCGGCGAGCGCACCCGGAGCCGCGCGCGACGCACCCTTCGGTTTCCCCGTCGTACCGCTGGTGAGGATGACGTGCCGGCTGTCTCTGCCGGGCGACGGCAGCGATGGTGCCGCACCCGGCGCAGCCGCGACCAGGCCGGCGATGCTGTCCGACGGTTCGCTCTCGTCGTCGACCCACGCGGTCAGCCGCGGGATCGAGACGTCGAGCTCGTCGATCATGGAGCCGAACTCGTCGTCGGCGATCAGCGCGGCGGCCTTCTCGTCGCCCAGCACGTCGCCGAGCTGGGGACCCGCGAAGCCCGTGTTGACGTAGAGCACGTCGGCTCCGAGCTTGCAGATTGCGACCTGCGCCACGACGAACGCCGCGGAGTTCCGGGCCAGCAGTGCAACGGCGTCACCCGAGCCGACGCCGAGTTCGGCGAGCTCGGCCGCGACGATGCTGCTCCGGCGGTGGATCTCGGCATAGCTGACCGACTCTCGCTCGTCGATCACGGCGAGCCGACCCGGATCACGCGCGGCGCCGATCGCGTAGGCCGCCGCCGGGCTCATCCCCCACCGGCGGTAACCGTCCGCCATGCCGATCAGTCGGTCCGGGCGCACCGGTCGGATCAGCCCGCTGCGGGCTCCGACCCGAACGGCCGCGACGCCACCGTGCACGGTCTCGCTGAGCAGTCCGGCGACGCGGCGCAGCACCACGGTGTCCTCTCCCGATCGTAGGGCCGTCGCCACCCAGCCCGAGCCGGGCGGGACGTAGGCGGATGTAGCGGTCTCTTACCCCGCAGCGATCGGTTCGATACCCCAGGTGCCACGCCACGACTGGTCAGGCGCCAGCCAGACCACCGACTCACCGGTCACGAGCGCGTTCGGCGGGGCGCTCATCGGCTCGATGCCGAGTCCCTGCCGTCGCCGTGCGGGATCTGGCAGCGCGTCACCGCTGAAGACCTCCACGTAGGGATAGGCCTCGTCCATCCAGACCGTCACCTCGCGCTCGCCGGTCAGCCGGAGCCGGAACCGGCCGTCCGCGTCGCGGGCGAGGTCGGTGAGGGTGTGGTCGATCTGGAGGTCGCCGATCGGGTGCGGCTCGCGGAAGTCGTAAGGCGTGCCGGCCACGCTCTCCCGACCGGTGGGGATCTGCTGGGCGCCGGTGGGGAGATAGCTGGCGGCCGGCAGGTGCAGCGTCGCCGTGTCAACCGTCGGAGTACCAGCAGTGATGTAAGGGTGGAACCCGCACGCCACCGGCGCCGGCGCACCGCCGCGGTTGACGATCGTGGTGACGACCTCGAGGCCGGTGTCGGACAGCGACCAGGCGTTGCTCACCTCGATCGCGAACGGGTAACCCGGCTGGGGGTACGACCTGCAGCTCACGGTCACCGCGGCGTCGGAGCGCTCGACCGCCGTCCACGCGGCCCATCGCACCAGACCATGGATGGCGTTGCGCTGCTCCGGCTCGGTCAAGGTCAGCTGCATCGCGGTGCCATCGTGGTGCCAGACCCCGTCCTGCACCCGGTTCGGCCACGGCACCAGCGTCTGGCAGCGGGCGCCGTCCGCCATCGCCGTGACGTCGTACCCGTCAAGCACCTGCCGGTCCCCGACCTGGTAGCTGCGCAGGCCACCGCCTACCTCGACCACGACCGCCTGGTGGTCACCGTGCCGGATCGGCCACTGCTGACCGCTGGGTGCCGTGCGCTGGCTCATGCGATGACCTCAGTTCTGCGTCGGGTCGAGCGGAAAGTGGGCGACCGCCGACAGCGGCCACGGCTGCCGGCGCAAGACAGCGGACCATAGCCGCTCGGGTGCCGGGAAGAACGGGTCGAGCGGCAACGAATCCACGACGTACCAGGCTCCCGCCGCGATCTCCGACTCCAGCTGGCCCGCGCTCCATCCGGCGTACCCGGCGAAGACGCGCAGCTCGCGCATCGCGGCGGCCAGGACGAGCGGGTCGTGGTCCAGGTCGACGGTCACCAGCGGCGGGACCACCGGGCGCCAGCCCTCGGCTGGCCCGACCGTTGCGGCACTGCCCGCCGGGACCATGCCCAGGGCGATGGCAGCCTGCGGCTCGACCGGGCCACCCGCGAACAGCACCGCCGGCTCGCTGGCGAGGTCCGCGACCGATGGCACGACGTCGCTGAGCGACACGTCACCCGGCCGGTTGACGACGACCCCCAATGCGCCTTCGTCAGTGTGCTCGAGGATCGCGATGACGGTCCGGTGAAAGGTCGGCTCGCGCAGGGTGGGAGACGCGACCAGCAACCTCCCGCGCGCCGGCTCCACCGTCATGCCTCCATCCTGCCCCGAAACTCGGTGCAGTGACTTTGGCCGTTTATACTTGACCATCTTAAGTGATTCGGTACGCTTTAGTCATGACGTCTTCTGCAACCCTCCGGGTCAGGCGGCCGCCGCTCCCCACGACGGAGCTCGCCGCCATCGTCCGTGAGGTCGCCGCCGACACCGCCTCGTGGATGCCGCTGGTCCAGTTCGGGACGAACGAGCGGTGGTGGACCCGGCTCCGCTCCGACGACGATGTCGAGGTCTGGCTGCTGACCTGGCTGACCGGCACCGGCACGGACTTCCACGATCACGGCGGGTCCGCTGCGGCCTTCACGGTCGTGGAGGGAACGCTCAGCGAGGTCCGCGCCTCCCGGCAGCGTGACGCGAGGACCTTCTCGACTCTGCACTCCGGTGGCACCCGCGAGGTCGCCCCCGACGTCATCCACGACGTCAGCAACCCCTCCGCGCTCCCGGCGGTGAGCATCCACGCCTATTCGCCCCCACTGCAAGCCATGACGTTCTACGACACCGCGCCCACGGGGCTGCGAGTGCGTCACACCGCACTGACGAACGAACCGGAGCCGACGGCATGACTGCCCCCTCCATCGAGGACGTCCTTAGCGACGCCCGCCAGCTGATCAGGCGGCTGCGGCCTCGCGAGGCCTTCGACGCAGTCGCAGCGGGCGCGATCCTCGTCGACATCCGGCCCGAGACCAACCGGGTGACCGAGGGCGAGATCCCCGGCGCCCTCGTGATTGACCGCAACGTGTTGGAGTGGCGGCTCGATCCGGCCTCCGACGCGCGGCTTCCGATGGCGTCGTACGACGCCTGGATCGTCATCGTGTGCAACGAGGGGTACGCGTCCAGCCTGGCCGCCGTGTCGCTGCAGCAGTTGGGGATCTATCGCGCGACCGATCTCGACGGCGGCTACCGCGCCTGGCGTGCTCAAGGCCTCCCGACCATCGCTTTGTGAACTGCCGCTTACCGCCGGCGGGCAGTAGCGGTTCACAAACCTAGGGTTCTCGGACCCAGTAGCCGACCGGGAACAGCCGTAGCCCGCTGCGCTCGACCAGACCCCACAGCCCCCGTCGCAGGAACATCGCCATCGCGATGGCGACCACGCCGATGATGATGAGGTACCAGGCGCCGTAGTTGGCGAGGGTCTGCTGCAGCACGAAGAAGACGATGGTGCCGAGGATCGGCCCCTCCAGCGACCCGATCCCGCCGATCAGCACCACGAACAGCATGTACGCCGACCACTTCACGCCGTACACGCCGACGGTGTCACTCGGCTGCACGTTGAGCTGGCTGATGATGAGCAGGCCTCCTGCGCCGCCCGCGCCAGCGGACGCCAGCGCGTACACGATGCGCTTGGCTCGCGACACCCGAACGCCGACGCTCGCGGCGGCGACCTCACTGTCACGGACCGCGGTCAGCGCCAGCCCGATCCGGCTCCGCAGCAGCAGGTACGCCGAAAGCAGCGCGAGAACGGCCACGGCCAGCGCGGCCCAGTAAGTGAGGGCGGCGAGCACCGTCGCGCTGTAGTTCAGCCCCGGTAGCGATGCGCCGGTGCCACCGCCCAGCGAGGCGAACTTGATGGTCACCAGGTAGAACACCTCGGCGACCACCCAGGTCCCGATCGCGAAGTATCCGCCGCGGAGCCGGAAGACCACGAACGACACCGGGATCGCGGCGACCGCGCAGATGAGGATGCCGAGCGGCAGCGCGAGGAACGGATTCAGCCCGTGCTGTGCCAGCACCAGCACCGAGTACGCGCCGAGCCCGATGTAGGCCTGCTGGCCGACCGAGACCAGCCCGGCGAAGCCGGCGAGCACGTTCCACATGACCCCCACGACCAGGAGGATGAAGAAGTTCACCAGCGTGTTCGTGTGGCCCTCTGTCACGGCATACGGCGCGTAGGCCAGCGCGAGGACGACGAGCACCGAGATCGGCAGGATCCAGATGCCGCCGCGCTGGGCCCGGCGAATCCTCGCCGAGTCGAGGGTCGCCGGTGACGCCGTCGAATCCACCGCTGCGGTCATGCCGTCGCCCGGGCCGGGAACAGCCCGCTGGGCCGCAGCACCAGGATCGCCAGGAACACCAGGTGACCAGCGAGTTGGCCCGAGCTCGGGTCGATCTGCGCGCCGACCGTCTGGGCGACGCCGAGCAGGATCCCGCCGGCGAGGGTTCCCCACAGCGATCCGAGACCGCCGATGATGACGGCCTCGAAGCTGAACAGCAGCAACGAGCTGCCGCTGTACGGGCTGAACTGCTGCACCGACCCGAAGCACAGCCCGGCGAGGGCGACGGTCGCGAACGCGACGGCCGCCGCGATGCCGGCGACGTGCTTGGTGCGCACCCCCGCGATCTCCGCGGCCTCACGGTCGTCGGCCACCGCCCGGATCTGACGCCCCATCGAGGTCCGGCCGAGGAACAGCTGCACGGCGGAGAGCACGATCACGGCCAGGACGAGGATGCCGATGTTGAGCCAGGACAACGAGATCTGGCTGTTCACGTGTAGCGCGGAGCGGACCAGTCCTCCGACGTCGAGCGACTGGCTGTCGTTGGAGTACTTCTCGAGCAGGCCGTTCTCGATGACGACGGACAGCCCGAAGGTCACTAGCAGGCTGGTGAGCGGGTCGATCTCGATACTTCGTTGCAGCACGGTTCGCTGCAAGGCGTATCCCAGCACCGCAAAGATCGGGATGACGAACAGCACCGCCCACATCGCGTTGAAGGCGACGCTGGGAATGATGGCGATGACGAGGTAAGCGCCCAGTACGGCGAAGTCACCGTGCGCAAGGTTGATGACACCGATCACGCCGAACAACAGCGAGAGCCCGCAGGCAAACATCGCGAACAGCCCACCGAGCAGGATTCCTTGCGCCACCGCATTGACCCAGCTCACGCCGTCGCACCCGCCTCGTCAGCCCCCATGAATCCGAAGTACGCCGCCTCGATCTGCTCCGGCGTGAACGCGGCGGGCGGGCCTTCCAGCGTCATCCGACCCTCCAGCAGGCACACCACATGGGAGGCGTACCGCAGCGCCTGCCGCACGTCCTGCTCGACGATGAGCGCCGTCATCCCCGCGGCCAGCAGATCGGGCAGCTGGCTGTAGATCCGCTGCACCGCCACCGGTGCCAGCCCGAGCGAGATCTCGTCGAGCAGCAGCACCCGCGGGTTGGTCATGAGTGCCCGACCGATCGCGACGCCCTGCTGCTCGCCACCCGATAGCAATCCGGTCGCCTGACCGCGACGCTCGGTCATCCACGGGAACAGCTCGTACACCCGGTCCAGCGACCAGTCGCCGGAGCGGCCGACCGCGGCGCCCACGAGCAGGTTCTCCTCGACGGTCATCGACGGGAACAGCCGCCGGCCCTCGGGAACCATGACCAGGCCTCGACGTACCCGTTCGTGGGTGGACACCGAGGTCACGTCCTGGCCGTCGTACCGGATCCGTCCGGCCGCCGGGTGGTGCAGACCCGAGATGGTGCGCAGCAGGGTCGATTTGCCGGCGCCGTTCGCACCGACGACAGCAACCGCCGCGCCGGCGTCCACCGACAGCCGGACCCCCTCGACGGCCGTGAGCTGACCGTGTCGGACCACGAGGTCCGAGACCTCCAACAAGGTCATGCGTCAGTATCCGGTGCGGAGCCGTCCTCCGCGTGCACGGTGTCGTCTCCGTCGGCCGCGAGGGCCGCCGAGACGGCCGTCACCTCGGTGCCGAGGAAGATCTCCTTGACCCGTTGTTGGGCGAGGACCTCACGCGGGTTCCCGTCACCGATGACCGAGCCCCCGGCGAGGCAGAGCATCCGGTCGACGGTAGAGAGCAGGGCGCGGACTACGTGCTCGATCCAGATCACGGCGACGCCACGGCTGTTCACGTCACGAACGATCTGGACCAGCTCGGCGACCTCGGGGTCGGTGAGCCCACCCGCGACCTCATCCAGCAGCAGCAGCGACGGCCGGGTGGCGATGGCGCGGGCGACTTCCAGCCGCTTGCGAGCCAGCAGTCCCAACCGGCCGGCGGGCTGATTGGCCTGGCCGCGCAGCCCGGTCTCACGGAGCGCAGCGAGCGTCGCCTCGTGCGCTGGCTTGCCGTGCATCCCGCCGCCCTGCTGGCTCGCCACGAGGACGTTCTCGAAGACGGTCATGCCTTCGAACGGGCGCGGGATCTGATAGGTACGACCGATTCCGAGCCGGCACCGCGCCGCGGAACCCATCGCCGTGACCCGCTGGCCGTTGAGGATGACGTCACCTGAGTCGGGCCGCAGGTCGCCGGCCACCATCGCGAACAGGCTGGACTTGCCGGCGCCGTTGGGCCCGACGATGCCCAGCGTCGATCCGGGCTCGACCTGCACCGAGAGGTCGGCGGCGACGATGACCTGGCCGAAGCTCTTGCTGATGCTGTCCAGCTGGAGCAGCGGCTGCGCCATCAGGCGTTGGTGGGCTCGAGATCGGCGGTGACCGGGACCGCCTTGTTCGCAGAGTTGTCGACGACCTGCAGCTCGAAGGGGAACTGCCCGGTGCCCTTCTTCCACTGCACCCCGACCGGCTTGATGATCGCCACGCCGGGGACCGGGCCGGAGGTGAAGTCCAGCGTGCCGGACATCCCGGTGTAGTTCATCGACCGCAACTGCGCCGCGACCTCCTTGCGGTCGTGCGGGTCGCTCACCTTGCTGAAGGCGTTGTGCGCTACCTCGTACAACGAGTACGTCGTACCGAGCGACTGGAGCCACTCCTTGCCGGTCGAGGACTGGAAGTTGTCCGCCAGCTGCTTGGCCGACAGGTTGCTCACCAGCGAGGAGTTCTGCTTGTGGAACGGCGTCCACCAGGCGTCGGTGGCCACGTTGAGCGCGAGGTTGCCGAGCGCCGTGACGTCGGACGGGAACAGCAGCACCTTGGCGACGGTCGCGAGCTTTGGCTTGAACCCCTGCTGTGCCGACTGCTTCCACATCGCGTTGAAGTCCGGCGGGATCGGAGCGTTCTGGAAGATCTCGCAGTCGTGTGCCTTGAACTTCGAGATCATGGAGGTGAAGTCGGTCGTCCCGTCGGGATACGCGCCGCCGTCCACGGTCTTGTAGCCGGCCTTGTGCATGATCGGCGGGAACCCGGTCTTCGGATCGCGGAAGGCATTGCCATCCGCGTCGTTCGGGTACATCAGCGCGACCTGCTTGTTGTTGTGGATCCGGTTCCACATCGGGATGAAGCACTCACCGAACTCCGGGATGCCGAAGAAGAACATGGTCGTGTAGGTGAAGGTCGAGCCGGGCTTTGCCCCGCGACCGAAGTACCACGACTCCCACGGCACGATCGTTGCGACGCACGGCACGCCCTCGGACTCGCAGACCGTGGCCACCGGGTTGGTGACCTCCGGGGTCGACGTGGTCAACACCATGTCGGCCCCGGAGGTGACGAGGTCCTTCGCGACCTGGGATGCGCGGTTCGGGTCGGACTGCGAGTCCTTGACCACGATGTCGACGGGATAGGTCTTGCCGCCGATTTTGATCCCGTTCTTGAAGGCAGGGGTATTGCGGATGAGGTTCGTGACGTAGGTGTCGGACACCGCGAACGATGCGACCGGGCCGGTGAGCGGGGTCACCAACCCGATGGTGATTTTCTTCCCCGCCGAGGACCCGTTGCCCTTCAGGCCGCCGCTGCCACAGGCCGCTAGCGCACTGCCGCCGCCGAGCAGCAGGGCACCGGCTCCGGCGCCCCGCAGCAAGGTACGACGGGTGACCTCGTTGGAGTCGTTCGACATCTGACTGCCTCCCCGTCGCCCGGGACCGACGCCCGGAACTGGCTGGTCGCGACAACGCGGGCGCGTTCGCATGCCGAACGACCGTGCGCGCTGTGACGTTGGGGGCCACTTTCGACGCTGGTCACGGTTGTGTCAAGCATCCGTGACGGTGTCGTGACGTGGCGGGGCGTCCAGCACTTGCCAGATGACACCGCTCCGGAGACGATGCGGCCACTCAAACCGTTCGCATGCCGACCGTGTGTCCGCCGGTCGACCCCGCACCACCTGGAGGCCCCATGCCGCTGCTCAGCACCGACACCTGGACCGACCGCATCAAGCTGAGCGAGTGGCAGCCCGGGGGTGGCCAGAGCTACAGCGTGACCGAGCCGGCGACGGGTGATGAGCTGGGCCGGGTCGGCACCGCCTCGGTCGAGGACGTCACGCGGGCGGCGGACGTGGCGTCGCAGGCGCAGAAGGAGTGGGCGAAAGCGGGCTACCTGGCCCGAGCCGCGGTGTTGCGCAAGGCCGGCGACCTCTGGCTGGAGCACGCGGGCGAGATCCATGACTGGCTGGTCCGCGAAGCCGGCTCGATCGTCCCCAAGGCCGAGTTCGAGACGTTCACCGCCGCCCAAGAGTGTTACGAGGCCGCGGCGTTGGCGTCGCACCCGTACGGCGAGCTGCTGCACTCCGCGCAGCCTCGGCTGTCGATGGCGCGGCGGCTCCCGGTCGGAGTCGTCGGCGTGATCGCGCCGTTCAACGTGCCGATCGTGCTGGCGATCCGGGCGGTAGCTCCGGCGCTCGCGCTCGGCAACGCCGTGATCCTCAAGCCCGACCTGCGGACGGCGGTCTCCGGGGGCGTCGCGCTGGCACAGGTCTTCGAGGCGGCCGGGCTGCCGGCTGGACTGCTTACCGTGCTGCCAGGTGGGGTCGACGTCGGCGAAGCGCTGGTCGTCGAGCCACGGGTCCGCGTCATCGCCTTCACCGGCTCGACCCGGGCCGGCCGCGCGGTCGGCGCCCTGGCCGGACAGCACCTCAAGCGCGCGCACCTGGAGCTGGGCGGCAACTCGGCGTACATCGTCCTGCCGGACGCCGACCCCGACAAGGCCGCGTCGGTCGGGGCCTTCGGCTCGTTCTTCCACTCCGGTCAGGTCTGCATGGCAGCCAGCCGCCACCTGGTCCACGCCGACGTGGCTGACGCCTACGTGGCCTCGCTGGCCGGTCGGGCCGAGCACCTTCCGGTCGGCAACCCGCACACCGAGCAGGTCGCGCTCGGCCCGATCATCGACGCCAACCAGCGCGACAAGGTCCACGGGATCGTCACGACCTCGGTCGACGCGGGAGCCACCCTGGCCGCCGGCGGCACCTACGACCGGCTGTTCTACCGGCCCACGGTGCTGACGGACCTGACCGTCGACTCTCCGGCGTACTCAGAGGAGATCTTCGGGCCGGTCGCGCCCGTCATCACGTTCACCGATGTCGACGAGCTCGTCGCGCTGGCATCGGGCACCGACTACGGACTGTCGCTCGGGATCATCGGTCACGACCTGGGCAAGGCGATGGAGATCGCCGAGCGCGTGCCATCTGGCCTGGTGCACATCAACGACCAGACGATCAACGACGAGGCGACGATCCCGTTCGGCGGCATCGGTGCCTCGGGCGTGGGTCGGCAAGGCGGCCTGGCCAACCTCGAGGCGTTCACCGAGACGCAGTGGCTGACGATCCGGGCGACCCCGCCGGACTATCCCTTCTGAGTGCCGCTGGACTGCATCCCGTAGTCGGCTTCGATCGCGCTCGCGCACTCCTGCATCAGCGGCAGGATCTCGCGCCGGGCGGCCTCGACGCTCCCGCGGCTGACGTGCAAGGACACGTTCATGGCTGCGGTGACCGAGCCGTCCGACGCCCGGATCGGGACGGCCAGGGAGCGCAGCCCGATCTCGAGCTCCTGGTCGACCACGCAGTAGCCCTGCGCCCGGACGCGGTCGAGGGCCTTACGGAGCAACACCGGGTCGGTGATCGTCTTGGGCGTGATGGGTTCGAACGTCGCGTCCTCGAAGTAGCCGTCGAGCCAGGCGTCCGGCTGGCCGGCGAGCAGCACCCGACCCATCGACGTGGCGTACGCCGGGAACCGGGTGCCGACGTTGATCGCGACGGTCATGATCCGTCGGGTCACGACACGCGCGACGTAGACGATGTCCTCGCCGTCGAGGACGGCGACCGAGCACGACTCGCGGATCTTGCCGGACAGTGCCTCCATGTGCGGGTGCGCCACCTCGGGCAGCGACATGCTCGACAGGTAGGAGTACCCGAGCTCTAACACCCGAGGTCGCAGCGCGAACAACCGACCGTCGGTGCGGACGTATCCGAGGTCGACCAGCGTCAGCAGGAACCGGCGAGCTGCGGCGCGGGTCAGGTCGGTGGCACGCGCCACGTCGGACAGTGTCAGTTCGGGATGGTCCTCGTCGAACGCCCGGATCACGGCGAGTCCGCGTTCGAGTGACTGCACGAAGTCGCTGGAACGCGGCTTCAGGTCGCCGTCGGTCATGGCGAGCCTGCCGATGCCGGAGCGGGTGATTCGTCATCGAGGGCACGCCAGGCGAGCGTAAGGGCGTGGTTGGCGACGGGTACGCCGGCGTACACGGAGGTGTGCAGCAGGACCTCGGCGATCTCGTCGCGGGTCAGGCCGTTGCGGATCCCGGCCCGCACGTGCAACGCGAACTCGTCCCAGTGGCCGAGGGTGGCGAGCAGCGCGATCGTCAGGCAGCTCCGAGTACGGCGATCGAGACCCGGCCGAGCCCACACGTCCCCCCACGCGACACGGGTGATGAAGTCCTGGAACTCCCGGCTCTCGGGCAGCGACGTGGCCTGCGTGCGGTCCACGTGCGCGTCGCCGAGCACCTCCCGGCGTACCTGCTCGCCGATCCGTCGCCGGTCATCGTCGTCCATCGGTGTCCTCTCGGCCGAGGTGGTCCAGCAACAGTTCCACGGTCGCAGTGGGCTGCTCGAGCGGCGTGAGGTGCGCAGCCGGCGCGACCACCTCGAACCGCGACGACGTGATCCGCTCGGCCAGGTCGGCGAGCAGCGCGGGTGGCGTGGTGGGGTCCTGCGACCCCGCCACCACGAGGGTGGGTGCGGTGATCGCGGGGAGCCGGGCGGTCAGGTTGGAGGTGGCCAGCGCATCACAGCAGCCCGCGTAGCCCTCGGCCGGGATGCTCGCGATCTCGTCCCGCCAGCTCTTCACTTCGCCAGGGTTCGTCTGGGCGTACTCCGGGGTGAACCACCGGACGACGACGGCGTCGGCGATGGCTGCCGTGCCACCGGCCCGCACCGCCGCAGCCCGCTCCTGCCACGACTCTGGCGTCGCGATCTTCGCCGCGGTGGACCACAGCGACAGCCGGCGCACCCGGTCCGGCGCCTCGGACGCGAGCCAGATCCCGATCTGGCCACCCAGGGACAGCCCGACGTAGGAGAACTCCTCGACGCCGAGCGCGCCGAGCGTCACGAGGACGTCGGCACCCAGGTCGCCGATCGCGTAGGGCCCGGGCGGGACGGGTGACCGACCGTGACCGCGGGTGTCGAAGACGACGACGCGATATCGATCGGCGAGCTTTTCGGCAGCCGCCTGCCACATCCTCGACGTCGACCCGAGTGAGGACCCCATGACGACGACGGCGCCATCCGGCGGCCCACTGATCTCGGCGTAGAGCCGGACCCCGCTCATGTCCCCGCACCGGCCCGATGGCCGTAGCGCCGGACCGCTTCGTCGACGGCGGCGCCGGCTATCCCCAGCCGACTCCTGGGATCGAGCGCGGCGTCCAGAGCATCCGCGTCCAGCTGCTCGGTCACGGCCGGTTCAGCGAGCAGGGTCTCCCGCAGCGGCGTGCCCTGATCGGCCGAGCGTCGTACCAGGGTGGCCACCAGCTCGTGCGCCTGATCGCGACCCATCGCACCGGCGAGTCGAGCGGCGACGCTCTCCGCCATCACCGCTCCGCCGGTCAGCTCGAGGTTGTGCTGCATCCGCGCCGGATCGACGGTCAGGCCGTTCAGCAGCTCGGCTCCTCGCGCGGCCACGCCGCCGACGACGCTGACCAGCTCACGCAGTGCCGGCCATTCGGCATGCCAATCGCCGTCGGCTCGTTCGTGGGCATGAACAGACGCCGCATAGAGCGTCGCCACGAGACCGGGCACCCGCACCACGCCCGCGGTCGCGAGGATCGCCTCGACCGGGTTGCGCTTATGGGGCATCGCCGACGAGCCGCCGCTGCCGGGAGCACCGACGCGAACCTCGCCCACCTCGGTCGCCGTGAGCAGCCTGACGTCCAGTGCGACCTTGCCGACGGCTGCCGCGACGACGCCCAGCGCGGACGCCAGGTCCAGCCATGGCGTCCGGTCGGTGTGCCAGGCCAGCGGCCGGTCGCCGCCCGGCAGCCCCAGCCGATCGGCGAGCGCTCGGCGGACCGCGAAGCCGTGGCCGTCGTACCCGGCCAGGGTGCCGACCGCGCCACCGAGCTGGACCGGGAGCCGATCCGCCGCTGCGCGCAGCGGCGTCGCCGACCCGCGCAACGCGGCGAGCCAGCCGGCGGCGCGCAGCCCGAACGTCGTGGGTGCCGCGTGCTGGCCGAGTGAGCGCGCGATCATCACCGTGTCGCGGTGCCCGGTCGCGAGCTCGGCGGCGTGGTCGGCGGCCGTGTCGACGCGGTCGGCGATCAATGCGGCGGCGGCCCGATGGGTGAGCACCAGCGCCGTGTCGAGGACGTCCTGGCTGGTCGCACCCAGGTGCACCCACGGTCGGGCGGTCTCGGGAACCGCGGCTCCGAGTCGAGTGACCAGCGGTGGCACCGGGTTGCCCGAGGCGACGGCGTCGTGGCCGAGCTCACCGATGTCGACGTCCAGGCCGCGGGCCGCCGAGACGATGGCCGCAGCTGCCTCGGAGGGGACCAGCCCGACATCGGCGGTGGCCAGGGCCAGCGCGGCCTCCACCTCGAGACACGCACCGACCAGGGCGGCGTCACCGACGGCCGCGTCGACGGCCGGGTCGGCGAACAGCTCGCCGAGCAACGTCTCAGAGGTCGAAGAAGACGGTCTCATGCTCGCCCTGCAGATGGACGTCGAAGCCCAGCCCGCCGTCCACGGTGGTCGCGACCAGCGTGGCGCGGCGGGCAGGGTCGATCCGACTCAGCACGGGATCGGTGTCGTTCGCCGGATCGTCCGGAAAGTAGATCCGGGTCACGACCCGATCGAGCAGACCGCGAGCAAATACCGAGACATCCAGATGCGGAGCTTCGGTCGCGCCGTCGGGCGTCGGCAGCCGGCCGGGTACGACGGTGAACACCGACCATCGTCCCTCCTCGTCAGTCGCCGATCGGCCGAACCCGCGAAAGCCGGCTGGCGTGGGGTCCGTCGTACCGCGCGGGTCGTCGGGGTGGACGAACCGGCCCTCGGCGTCAGCCTGCCAGGTCTCGACGATTCCGTCCGGTATGACGGCTTCCGCGCCGTCGAAGAGCCGACCGCTGATCCGGACCGCGCCCGGCGTGCCCTCCGGCACCACCCACTCGCCGTCGTCCCAGGGCAGGGCGATCGCGAGGAACGGTCCGACGGTCTGCGACGGCGTCAGGCCGAGCCGCCTCGGGGACGCCGGCTCAGTCATCGTCGGCCTCGTCCTCGAACGGCGTGGCGTCGCGACCGCGGAGCACGATGTCCCACCGGAAACCCAGCGACCAGTTCTCTCGGGTGAGCTCATGGTCGTAGGTCGAGACCATCCGGAGGCGAGCCTTCTCGTCCCGCACCGAGTTCATGATCGGGTCGAGCGGGAACAACGGGTCGCCCGGGAAGTACATCTGCGTGATCAGCCGCTGGGTGAAGGCGCGACCGAACAGCGAGAAGTGGATGTGCGCGGGGCGCCAGGCGTTCGGGTGGTTGCCCCACGGGTAGGCGCCGGGCTTGATCGTGGTGAACGTGTAGTTGCCGTTGCTGTCGGTCACCACCCGGCCGCAGCCGCCGAAGTTCGGATCGAGCGGGCCGGGCCACTGGTCGACGATGTGGCGGTATCGCCCAGAGGCGTTGGCCTGCCAGACCTCCACGAGCGCGTCCGGGATCGGGCGGCCGTCGCCGTCGAGTACTCGGCCGGTGACGGTGATCCGCTGGCCGATCGGCTCTCCCGGGTACTGCCGGGTCAGGTCGTCATCGTGCTGGGCGACGCGGTCGTGGCCGAACAGCGGACCGGTCACCTCCGTGAGCAGGTGCGGGAGCACGACCGGAGGCTGCTGCGGCGAGCGCAACCCGGTGCTGCGGTACTCGGGGCTGTTCAGCGCGGGGTGGACGCCAGCTTCGCGACGGTACGCCGGCAGCCGCAACGCCGGCTCGCTCGGCTGGTCCGTCATGTCAGGTCGCCTCCTTCAGGGCACGCAGCGCCGCCAGTTCGCGGTCGCTCGGTGGGTCGGTCTCCCCCAGGTCGGCCGAAACGGCCAGCTCCCAACCGGTTGCCTCACGCGCCGCCTCGACGGTCGACCCGGGATGCAGCCGGGTCAGCGTGAGCTCGCAGGTGTCCGGGTCGGGCTCGAGCACGCCGATGTCGGTGATGACGAGCTGCGGGCCGTTGCCGCGCAGTCCGAGCCGCTCGCGGTCGCCCGGCCCGCTGCCGAAGCCGACGGAGGTGATGAAGTCGACCTTGTCGACGAAGGTGCGCCGGCTCTGGCGGACCACGACCACGCCCTCTCGGCAGGAAGCGGCGATCTCGGGAGCGCCGCCGGCCCCGGGCAGCCTGACCTTGGGGTCGTCGTACGGTCCTATCACCGTGGTGTTGATGTTGGCGAAGCGATCCAGCTGTGCCGCCGCGAGGAACCCGACGTCGATCCGGCCCGGCTGCAGCCAGTAGTTGAAGATCTCCGTCACCGACACGACGGCGACGGCGGTGTCCGCGAGGATGCCGTCCCCGATCGACAACGGCAGCCGGGTCGGCTTGGCCCCGATGCAGCCGGACTCGTAGATCAAGACGAGCCCGGGCGCGTGGGTGGCGCGGGCAAGGTTGGCCGCGGTGCTCGGCAGACCGATGCCGACGAAACACGACGAGCCATCGCGCAGCCGGCGCGAGGCCTCGACGGTCATCATCTCGTCGGCGGTCCAGCCCTCGCTCATCCGGCGCTCATCACATTCGCGTCCATCCAGCTCAGGAACCGGTCGCGCTCGCGGGAGATCGGGTCCCAGTCGACGTACCACTGATTGTCCCGGTCGTAGTAGCCGTGGGCGTACGACGGGTGCGCGCCCCGCGGTGCGACGGCCACCGCGTTGACCGCCCACTCCGGCAGCACCACCTGGCCGGGCACCGGCTCCAGCTCGT
>DATAVK010000076.1:0-15678 GCA_036267755.1 Mycobacteriales bacterium | reverse complement strand
CGCCCTAGCGTCCAGCGTCAGGTCGAGGGCGGTCCTCGACGCGACAGCGGAGGGTGCAGTGAACAGGGCCGAACTCATTGATCAGATCCGAGACCGGTTGGGTGCGGACAAGAAGACCGCCGAGAGTGCGGTCGACGCAGTACTCGACACGATCCAGCGGGCCGTGGCCAGAGGTGAGCGAGTGGCCATCACGGGTTTCGGTGTCTTCGAAAAGGTCGACCGGGCAGCACGCACCGGCCGCAACCCGCGCACCGGTGAGACGGTTCGCGTGAAGAAGACCTCGGTGCCCAAGTTCCGCCCAGGCACGCAGTTCAAGGGTGTCGTCAGCGGCACCATCAAGCTGGGCAAGGTCGCCGACGCGGCGACCAAGGCGGCGGCGAAGTCGACGGCGACGACCGCCCGCAGTGCCGCAAAGACCGCGGCAAGCGCGCCGGCCAAGGCAGCGACGGCGGCCCGCAAGGCCGCCAAGGCAGCTCCGGCCAAGCGGACGACGGCGAAGAAGACAACCGCGAAGAAGAGCGCGGCGAAGAAGACGACAGCCAAGAAGACGGCGACCAAGCGGGCGCCGGCGAAGAAGGCTGCGGTCAAGAAGACGACGGCGAAGCGGACGGTTGCCGCCAAGCGGGCACCGGCCAAGAAGTCGACCGCGAAGAAGGCGACAGCCAAGCGGACGCCGGCCAAGAAGTCGACCGCGAAGAAGTCGACCGCGAAGCGCACTGCGAAGAAGACCGCCGCCCGGCGTTAGAACCGGCGACGCGCACTACGTGAAACAGATCGGCTAGTCCGCGGGGTCGCGGAAGGTTGCCAGTGTCAGAAATGCCACGGCGCCTTCCGCGTCCACCCGCACCTTCATGCGCTGCCCGGTTCGCAGCAGCCGCAACCCGGACGCGTCGAACGCGTCAGCGCCGAAACCCAGCACCGATCCGTCGTCGAGCAACAGGTCTCCGGACCGGCTGACCGGGTCGTAGTTGCGGACGGTCGCCTGCACGGGCGTCAACCTAGCTGCTTGCCAGTCTCGCCACGAGAGCGTTCGTGGCCGCTCCGACCCCGATCCGCACGGCGTCACGGAGTTCGGCAAGCGTGTCGACGTCTCGTCGTACCGAATCGGCCGCGAACGGCGTGAGATCGACCGCGCCGTCCTCGCGGTGAGCCCGGAAGGACGTCGCGCCGAACCTCGGCACCAGCTCTGCGGCGGACGATGCGGTCAGCACCGTGGTCCCGGTTCCAGCCTGATCGGCCACGACACCGCGTGGAAGGCGCTCAGCGGCCGCTAGGACCGCCTCGAGCGCTGTCGCCGTCAAGGTCGGCAGATCCGCCGACACCGCCGCGACGGGGCCGCCGCCGGCGGCGGCGGCACCGTGTCGCAACGCCGGGTTGAGCCCCGCATCAGGCTGGTCTGGAACGACCACCACGCCGGCACTGGCCAGCGTCGCGGCCGCTCTCGGGTCATCTGTCACGACGACGACGAGGCCGACCAGCGCGCAGGCCACCGCGGCGGCAACGGTGTCGCTCGCCATGGCGATGGCCAGGTCGGCGCGATCTCCCGGCGGTAGCTCGATGCGGGACTTCGCAATGGTGAGTCGTTTGACCGGGATGACCAGCGACCATGGATCGTTGCGGGCCGCCATATCTGGCATCCTCGCAAGGCAGCGGTGGCGAAGCCGCGGCGGACCGGAGGTGAGCAGTGCGTCACGGGCGGATCGGCTTCTGGTACCGCCTCACGGTCAGCGTCGTGAGACCCGCCTCCGCCGTGCTCACCAAGCGCGACTGGCGCGGCATGGCGAACATCCCTGCCGAGGGCGGTGTGATCATTGCTGCTAACCACCTGAGCTATGTCGACCCGATGACCTTCGGGCACTTCGTCTACGCGACCGGTCGAACACCCCGATTCCTCGCCAAGTCATCACTGTTCGAGATGCCGGTCCTCAAGCACGTCGTCCGAGGGGCCCACCAGATCCCGGTGTACCGCGGTACCTCCGACGCCGCGCAGGCCTTGTCCGCTGCGGTCGAGGCGCTGCAGCAGGGCGAGTGCGTCCTGATCTACCCGGAGGGCTCGGCGACGCGCGACCCCGACGTGTGGCCGATGCGGGCGCGTACCGGTGTCGCGCGGCTCGCGCTGTCCTCGGGAGTGCCCGTCATCCCCTGCGCTCAATGGGGGCCGCAGGAGGTGTGGCGCTACCGGACCAAACGCCCACACCTGTTCCCCCGCAAGCTGATCCAGGTCACTGCCGGCCCGCCCGTCGACCTTTCTTCGTACGCCGGTCGACCGCAGGACGCGCGACTGCTGCGGGACGCCACCGAGGCCATCATGGCCAGGATCACCGATCTGCTCGTCGAGCTGCGCGGTGGACACCCACCGGCCGAGCCGTACGACCCCAGGGTCGCGGCATGACCCGCGCCGCCGTTCTGGGCGCCGGATCGTGGGGTACGGCGTTCACCCAGGTCCTCATCGACTCCGGGACCGAGGCGCTGCTGTGGGCCCGGCGTACCGAGATGGCGGACCACATCAACGAGCGGCACGAGAACCGGCAGTACCTGCCCGGGATCGTTCTGCCGCCGACGCTGCGAGCGACCACCGACGCCGAAGAGGCGCTCGCCGGAGCGGACATCGTCGTGTTGGCGGTGCCGTCGCAGACGCTGCGGACCAATCTCGGCGAGATCCGGCACCTGATCCCGCCGAAGGCAACCCTCGTGAGCCTGATGAAGGGCGTCGAGCTCGGCACCGACAAGCGGATGAGCGAGGTGATCCGCGAGGTGGCCGACGTCCCGGAGAGCCGGGTCGCCGTCATCACCGGCCCGAACCTCGCCCGCGAGATCGCGGACCGTCAGCCCGCCGCCTCCGTGGTGGCGTGTACCGATCTGGACGTCGCCTACCGGGTGCAGGCCGCCTGTCATGCCGGCTACTTCCGGCCCTACACGAACCACGACGTCATCGGCTGCGAGCTCGGCGGGGCGATCAAGAACGTCATCGCCCTGGCGGTGGGTATCGCCGCGGGCCTCGGCTTCGGTGACAACGCCCGCGCCTCGATGATCACGCGCGGCCTGGCGGAGACGACCCGGATCGGGATGGCGCTGGGCGCGGACCCGATGACCTTCGCCGGGCTGGCGGGCATGGGCGACCTGATCGCGACCTGCTCGTCACCTCTGTCGCGCAACCGCACCTTCGGGGAGAACCTCGGCCGCGGCCTCCCAGTCGAGCAGGTTCTGGCCATGACCACGCAGACCGCCGAGGCGGTGAAGTCCTGCACGTCGATCCTCGACCTGGCACGCAAGCACGATGTCGCGGCGCCCATCACGGAGCACGTCGTCAAGGTGGTCCACGAGGGCATGACGGTCCAGGAGCTGCTGCTCTCACTGCTGGCACGCGACCCCAAACACGAACAGGACCCGGATGTCTGAGTTCCCCCCCAACCTGCCCGTCGTCGACCCGACCGTCTCCACCGACTCCGACCCGGCCACCAACGCCGGTGAAGGCACCCGCGCCGTCCATGGACCGGCCGCGCCGGCTCCGGCACAGACCCCGATGGGTTTGCCGACGTACCGCAGCACCGCGTTCGTCTTCGGGTCCTCCCAGGACTATGCCGACGTGCTCGGGGACACGACCCCGGGATACAGCTACAGCCGGATCGACAACCCGACCGCGGACGCATTCGCGCTCGCCCACGCTGCGCTGGAGGCGCATGGCCTCGAGCGGCCGGTGGCCGCCCAGCCGTTCGCGTCGGGGATGGCGGCCATCTCCACCGTGCTGCTGACGCTGTGTAGTGCTGGTGGCCATGTCGTGGCCCCTGCAGCCGTGTACGGCGGAACGTTCGGCGTGCTGCAGGCGGTGCTCGCGCGGTTCGGCGTCACCACCAGCTTCGTCGATATGACCGACCACGACGCCGTGCAGACGGCGCTACGACCGGAGACGTCGTTGGTGTGGGCGGAGACGATCGCAAACCCGACCACGGCCGTGACCGACATCCCGGCGATCGCCGCCATCGCCCACGCCGCCGACGTCCCGCTGTGCGTCGACAGTACGTTCGCGCCGCCGGTGATCTGCCGCCCGCTCGAGTGGGGAGCCGACATCGTCGTGCACTCCGCGACGAAGTACGTCGGCGGCCACTCCGACGTCACCGGGGGGATCGCCGTCGGCGACGTCGACCTGCTCTCGCGGGTCAGACTCACCCGGATCAACCTCGGGGGCAGCCTCGCGCCCGACGAGGCGTTCCTGCTCCACCGCGGCCTGGCGACATTGCCGCTGCGGGTCGCCCGGCAGTGCGCCTCGGCGCTGACGCTGGCGAGCTCGCTCGTTGACCACCCCGCGGTTGAGCGGATCGACTATCCGGGTCTGGCGACCCACCCGCAGCACGCCGTCGCCGAGCGACTGTTCGACAAGGGTCCTGAGGGACGCCGGTACGGCGGCATCGTCACCGTGACCCCGAAGGGTGGGCGGGCCGCCGGGATGCGGGTCGCCGACGCGCTGCGGGTCGGTGTGGTCGCCACCAGCCTGGGCGGCACCCACACCGTCGTGAGCCATGTGGCGTCGACGACCCACCGCCAGCTCGACGATGCCGCGCTGCTCGCCGCTGGCATCCTGCCCGGCGCGCTGCGGATCAGTGTCGGTCTCGAGGACGCCGAAGACCTGGTCCACGACGTCCGCAGGGCCCTGGACTCCGGAGCCGATGCCCTCGACGGCGGCGTCGACGTCATAGGCGGCGCAGCCGACGGTGACGACATGAGTCCCATCAGGCACTAGAGTCACATCCGTGTCAGCACGCCGTACGGCATGGCTGGGGGCTGCGAGCGCTGTGCTCGCCTGCTCGCTGCTCGTTGCCCCAGCGGTGGCAGCACAAGCTGGCCACGGCCCGAGCTCGAAGCAGATCGCCCACAGCAAGCAGGTCGTGGGCAGCCGTGAGCATCAGGTTCGGGTAGCCGCCGCGTCACTGGCGCGTGCGCGAGCCGACCTCAGCCGGCTCAACCTGGTCGCCGAGGTCGCCTCGGAGTCCTACGACGCTGCGCAGGTCAAGCTCCAGGCGGCTCAGCAGGCGCTGCGGACCGCCAACCTGGTGCTGGCCGGAGCCAGCCATCGCGTGACCCGCGGCCAGTCCAAGGTGACGGCCTTCGCGACCGAGGCCTACGAGGGCGGCGGGCTGTCCACGATCGACGCGTTCCTCTCGCCCGGCGGGACCGCCTCGTTGCTGCGCCGGTTCGGTGCCCTCGACGCCATCTCGGTGTCCGAGCGCGACACCTTGCAACAGCTGTCGGCTGACGAGATCTACCAGGGGGTTGTCCGCCGCAACGCCCAGCAGCTGCACATCCGGGCCGTTGCCGCCGCAGCCGCGGCCGCCAAGGCGCGGCAGGCCGCCTCCGCTGCGGTGAGCCGGCAGACCGTTCTGCTCGCGTCGCTGCGGCAGCGGCAGCACACGCTCACCATCCTCCTTGCGACTGCCCGAACCCATGAGAGCCGGCTGCAGCGCGAGCGGTTGGCGGCGATTGCCAGGGCTCGAGCACGCGCGGTGGCCCGCCGCGAGCAGGCGCGCAGCTCACCCGTCGTCGAGCCTCCTCCGACCGCGATCCCGCCGACGGGTGGGAGCACCTCCGGCACCGTCTCCGCCGCGACCGCGGCCGCCGCCGTCCACGTCGCCGAGGCGCAGATCGGCAAGCCGTACGTCTGGGCAGCCGCGGGTCCGAGCAGCTTCGACTGCTCCGGTCTGACGATGTACGCCTATGCCCAGGAGGGCGTCCATCTCGACCACTTCACAGGTGACCAGTGGAACGAAGGGGTGCACCTGAGCCAGTCTCAGCTGCGTCCGGGAGACCTGGTTTTCTTCGCCTACGACACGTCGAATCCCGCGACCATCCATCATGTCGGGATGTACATCGGCAATGGCGAGATGGTGCAGGCCCCCGAGACCGGTGAGGACGTGCAGATCAGTCCCTACGATCGACCGGACTACATCGGCGCGGTGCGGCCCTACGCCCAGTGAGCGGCACCGGTCGGCTGCGGGTGGCCGTCGTGTTCGGAGGGCGTAGCAGCGAGCACGCCATCTCGTGCGTGACGGCAGGGAGCGTGCTGGCGGCGCTGGACCCGGAGCGGTACGAGGTGGTCCCGATCGGCATCACCACCGAGGGCCGTTGGGTGCTGTCGAGCGATCACGCCATGCTGGCCATGCAGGGCCGCGAGCTTCCCAGCGTCCCCGACACGGGCACGTCGGTCGCGCTCACTGGTGATCCGACCGCGCTGCCGGCAGCGCTGACTGGGATCGACGTCGTCTTCCCACTGCTGCACGGCGCCTACGGCGAGGACGGAACGTTGCAAGGCCTGCTGGAGCTGGCGGGGATTCCCTATGTCGGCTCCGGTGTCTTCGCCTCCGCCGCCGCGATGGACAAGGCCCACATGAAGCGGCTGCTTGCCGCGGCCGGGATGGAAGTTCCGCCGTACGTCGTGGTGCGTGACGGGCGTCCGGTGCCGGCGGGTGTGCTGGACCTCGGCCTGCCGGTCTTCGTCAAGCCCGCCCGGGCGGGGTCCAGCATCGGGATCACGAAGGTCACCCGCTCCGAGGAGCTCGAGGGCGCGCTGGGCCTGGCTCACTCCCACGACCCGAAGGCGTTGGTCGAGACCGCCATCGTCGGCCGGGAGATCGAGTGCGGTGTGCTGGCCGGGCTGGACGGCGGGCCACCCGAGGCGTCGCTGCCGGCCGAGATCCGGATCGCGCACGGAACCGCCTTCTACGACTTCGAGGCGAAGTACATGCCCGAGTCCGGCACCGAGTTCGACATCCCACCCAACCTGCCGTACGACGTCATCGCGCGGATCCAGGATGTGGCGCTCACCGCCTTCGAGGCGCTGGACTGCGAGGGCCTGGCCCGAGTCGACGTCTTCCTCACCCGGGAGGGTCGAGTCGTGGTGAACGAGGTCAACACCATGCCTGGCTTCACGCCGGTGTCGATGTTCCCGCAGATGTGGGCGGCGAGCGGCGTCGACTATCCGACGCTCGTGGCCCGGCTGCTCGATGACGCGATCCGCCGCGGCACCGGGCTGCGCTGAGTCAGCTCGCCGGGAAGGCTCGCCTCAACGGTCCCGCTAGGTCGACGAGGTACGCCGCCTGGGCCTGGTACGACGTGGGGATGGTCAGCTGCACGTAGCGGTTGTGCGGTCGCAGCGCGGTCCAGACGACGGCATCCGCACCTTGGCGCTCCAGCCATCGCACCCCGTTGACCACCGTCAGCTCGGCGCCCGCGATGCCGGGCGGCGCTGGCACGCCACAGCGCAGGACCACCGGAGGCTCCCCCCAGGCATGCACGAGCGGGGACTTCGGGGTCGTGGCGCGCGAGGACATGCCCTCGATCCGATCCGGCAATGCGGCGGCGAGCCGGGCGCAGCCAGCAGCGACGGCGGCACCCGGTCGTGGCGGGACTACTGCAATCGACGCCGAGGAGCATCCCGCCGCGGTGACGGCAACGAACGCGCCGCCCAACGCGGCCGTGCGGCAGGTACGGGGGAGGCGGATCAGAGGTGGACGACGGGACAGGTCAGGGTCCGGGTGATCCCGGGAACCCCCTGGATCTTGGCGACGACCAGCTTGCCGAGCTCGTCCACGTTGCGGGCCTCGCTCCTGACGATCACGTCGTACGGGCCGGTCACGTCCTCGGCGATGGTCACGCCCTTGAGGGCAGCGATCTGCGAGGCGACGGCGGCGGCCTTCCCGACCTCGGTCTGGATGAGGATGTAAGCCTGGACTGTCATGTCACTCCTCGGCGTCGAGGCGGGCGTGCTCCGTGCGGCCAGACCGTATCCGACCCAAGGGGGTGTTCGTCATCTCGGTATCCGACGTGGGGGAGTTCGGGGTGATCGCGCGGGTTGTGGCAAGGCTGCGCAACGGTCGGGAGGTGTTGCTCGGCCCCGGCGACGACGCCGCGGTGGTCGCCGTACCGGACGGTCGAGTCGTCGCGTCCACGGATCTCCTGGTCGAGGGCCGCCACTTCCGCCGCGACTGGTCGTCGGCGTACGACGTGGGGCGCAAGGCGGCTGCCCAGAACCTCGCCGACATTGCGGCCATGGGAGCGAACCCGGTCGGGCTGTTGGTCGGCCTCGCCTGCCCCGACGACCTCCCCGTCGAGTGGCTCGAGGAGCTGGCCGACGGCCTCCGAGACGAGTGCGACCTCGTGGGGGCCGCCGTGGTGGGCGGCGACCTGTCGGCCGGGGACAGCGTGCTGGTGGCCGTGACGGCGCTCGGTGACCTGGCGGGCCGGCCACCGGTCACCCGCGCCGGCGCCCGCCCCGGCGACCTGGTCGTCGTGGCGGGCGCCCTGGGGCTCGCGGCCGCGGGCCTCGACCTGCTGCTCGCCGGCCACGGCGAGGATCCGCTCGCCGATTCACACCGCCGACCAACCGTGGCCTACCAGGACGCCCTGCGGCTCGCGTCGGAGTACGCCGCGACCGCGATGATCGACGTGTCCGACGGGCTGGTCGCCGATCTCGGGCACGTTGCTGCAGCGTCCGGAGTGCGGATCGAGCTGACCGCCGCCGACCTGCCGGTGGACCCACGCGTGCGGGCGGCCGCGCAACTACTGGGAACCGACCCGCGCAGCTGGGTCGCCGGAGGTGGCGACGACCATGCCTTCGCCGCGACGGTGCCGCCCGACAGCTCATCGCCGTACCCGGTGGTCGGTCGCGTGGTCGAGGGTGAACCGGGCGTGGTGTTCGCCGATGCACCGCCCCCAGGGACCGCCGGGCACCAGCACTTCCGCTCGTAGGCTGGTGGCATGACCGCGACCCCGCCCCGGGTGCTCACCGTGGCCGGCTCGGACTCCGGCGGCGGGGCGGGCATCCAGGCCGACCTGAAGACGATGCTGGCGCTCGGGGTCCACGGGATGAGTGTCATCACGGCCGTGACCGCCCAGAACTCACTCGGCGTGCAGGGTTACTGGGAGCTGCCGGTCGACGCGGTCGAGGCCCAGCTGGCGTCCGTGCTCGACGACATCGGAGTCGACGCGGTGAAGACCGGCATGCTGGCGTCTCCTGACCTCGTCGTCGTGACCGCCAAACGGCTCCGTGACCTCGACGCCCCGCTCGTGGTGGACCCGGTCTGCGTGTCGAAGCACGGCGACCCGCTGCTGGTGCCCGAAGCCGTCGAGGCGATCAAAGCCGAGCTGCTCCCGCTCGCCACCATCGTGACCCCGAACCTTCCGGAAGCCGCCCGCTTGACCGGCCTGGCCGTCGACGACGTCGCCGGTCAACGGCGCGCGGCCACCGCCCTGCTGGAGCTCGGGCCGACCTGGGTCCTGGTCAAGGGCGGGCACCTCTCTGGCGAGCCGGTCGACCTGCTGACCGACGGCGATGTCGCGCTGGAGTTCAGAGCGCCGCGGCTGGACAACCGGCACACCCACGGCACCGGCTGCACGCTCGGCTCGGCGATCGCCTCACGGCTGGCATTGGGAGACGACGTGCCGAGCGCCGTGCGGGCCGCAAAGGCCTACGTCACGCACGCGATCCGCGGCGGCTTCCCGCTCGGCGCCGGGATCGGCCCGGTCGACCACGGCTGGGACCGGCGGTGAGCCTGCAGGTCCGGGCCGAGCCCTACGGAAGCGAGGCGGCCTCCGCACTGACCGCAAGGGTGCAGCAGGAGTACGTCGAGATGTACGGCGGTCCCGACCGGACTCCGGTCGACCCGATGGAGTTCTCGGCCCCCACTGGCGGTTTTCTCGTCGGCTACCTGGACGGCCTGGCCGTGGCGATGGGTGGCGTGCGCCGTCACGAGTCGGACGCCATCGAGATCAAGCGGATGTACGTCGCGCCCGAGGTCAGAGGCCGCGGGCTGTCACGGCTGATGCTCAGAGCGCTCGAGGACCTGGGCCGGGCGCTGGGTGCGCGCCGCGTCGTCCTGGAGACGGGGGAGCGGCAACCGGAGGCCATGCGCCTCTACGAGACATCGGGATACCAACGGATCGACGGCTTCGGCCACTACCGCTGCCAGCCGTTGTCGGTCAGCTACGGCAAGTCGCTGATCGACGTGAATGCGCTCAGCGGGTGACTTTGCCAGCCTTCAGGCAGCTGGTGCAGACGTTGATCTTCTTGTGGGTGCCGGGGGCGACGAGCGCCCGCACCGGCTGGATGTTCGGGTTGAAGCGCCGACGCGTACGACGGTGCGAGTGCGACACGCTCATGCCGAACCCGGGACCCTTGCTGCACACATCACACACGGAAGCCACGTCGAGAGGGTAGCCCGACCCGGCGACCGGCGACAAAGTCCGCGCAATGATCCGCCGTCCCGAGCGGCTTCACGCACGACGCTCGTCGGGCACTTTACGCTGCGCCCCAGGAGGTTGGGCATGGTCGAGGAGTCGGCGCCGGTCAGCGCGGTGGTCGGCGGGAAGACCGCGGCGGTGCTCGAGAAGGTGTTCGGGATCGCCACCGCGGGCGACCTGCTGCGCCACTACCCGCGCCGGTACTACGAGCGCGGGGAGCTCGCCGACCTGTCCACGCTGCGCGCCGGCGACCAGGTCACCTTGCAGGTCCAGGTCGCGAAGATCACCGGCCGTCAGATCCGGCCCAAGCTGTCCAAGACCGACTTGACGGTGACCGACGCCTCGGGCGGCAGCCTGCTCGTCACGTTCTTCAACCGGCGCTATCTCGAGCGCCAGCTGGTCGTAGGGGACACCGTCGTCCTGGCCGGCGAGGTCGAGCGGTTCGGCAAGCGGCTCCAGCTCAAGCAGCCCGAGGTGAACCTCGACACCGACGTCGACGACGTGGCGGGCACCTTGATGCCGGTCTATCCCGCGACGAAGGGGCTGCAGAGCTGGCAGATCCGCAAGGCGATCCGCACCGCGCTGCCCATGGTCGACGTCCCCGATGTGGTTCCCGAGCCGCTCCGCAAGCAGCGTGGTCTGGTGGGAATCGACGAGGCCCTGCGCGGGATCCACATGCCCGAGGCCTGGTCACAGGTCAATCGGGCCCAGGCGCGGCTCCGGTACGACGAGGCGTTCCTGCTCCAGGTGGTGCTCGCGCAACGCCGAGCCCTGGCGGCGCTGGAGCCCACCACGCCCCGCACCCCGCGCGACGACGGTCTGCTGGCCGCGTTCGACGCGAGCCTGCCGTTCACCCTCACAGCCGGGCAGCAGGCGGTCAGCACAGAGCTGTTCGCGGATCTCGCGCGGCCGGAGCCAATGCACCGGCTGCTGCAGGGGGAGGTCGGGTCCGGCAAGACCGTGGTGGCGCTGCGCGCCATGCTCGCAGTCGTCGACTCCGGCGGTCAGGCGGCGCTGCTGGCACCGACCGAGGTGCTGGCCCAGCAGCACGCCCGCTCGATCGATGCGCTGCTGGGCCCGCTCGGCCGGCAGGGCGAGCTCGATGCTCACGACCAGGCGACCCGGGTCGCGCTGGTCACCGGCTCGATGGGCGCTGCTGCGCGGCGCAAGACGCTGCTCGACATCGGTGTGGGCGATGCGGGCATCGTCATCGGGACCCACGCGTTGCTGCAGGACACTGTCCAGTTCTTCGACCTCGGGCTCGTCGTCGTGGACGAGCAGCACCGGTTCGGCGTCGAACAACGCGACGCGCTGCGCAGCAAGGCTGCGACACCGCCTCACGTGCTCGTCATGACCGCCACCCCTATCCCGCGGACGGTCGCCATGACGGTGTACGGCGATCTCGAGACCTCGACGCTCACCGAGCTCCCGACCGGCCGGCAGCCGATCACCACGACTGTCGTCCCGGTCCTGGACCGGCCAGCGTGGCTGGAACGCGTCTGGGAGCGGGTGCGCGAGGAGGTGGAGGTCGGCCGGCAGGTGTACGTCGTGTCTCCGCGGATCGATGCCGACGACACCGACGACCCGGACGGGCTGGAGCCGTTCGTCGCGACCAGCGCCGTCGAGGAGCTCGGGCCGGAGTTGGCGATCCGGATGCCCGGTGTCCGGGTGGACCTGCTTCACGGCCGGCTCGCCCCCGACGTCAAGGACGACGTGATGCGCCGGTTCGCGGCCGGCCGGATCGACGTCCTCGTCGCGACGACCGTCATCGAAGTGGGCGTCGACGTCGCGAACGCCACCGTGATGGTGGTCATGGACGCCGAGCGGTTCGGGATCTCGCAGCTGCACCAGCTCCGCGGCCGGGTGGGTCGCGGCGGGCACCCTGGGCTGTGTCTGCTCGTCACCAGCACCGAGGCCGGAACCCCGGCCCGCGCCCGGCTGGACGGCGTGGCGGCGACCTTGGACGGCTTCGAGCTGGCCCGCCTCGACGTCGAGCAGCGCCGGGAGGGTGACATTCTCGGCGCGCGGCAGTCGGGCCGTCGTACCCAGCTCAAGCTGCTCCGGCTGCTGCGGGACGAGGATGTCATCACCCAGGCCCGCGCGGACGCCCAGGCGCTGCTGGCCGAGGACCCGGCGCTCGAACGTCACCGCCCGTTGCGGCTCGAAGTGGACGCCCTCTCGGCGCGGTCGCAGGCGGACTTCCTGGAGAAGACCTGAGCCGGGTCGTGGCCGGCAGCGCCCGCGGTCGCCGGCTCGTCGTGCCGCCCGGGTCGGCGACCAGGCCGACCGCCGACCGGACCCGCGAGGCGCTGTTCTCCAGCCTGGTGTCGCTGCGCGGGTCACTGGTCGGCGTCGCGTTTCTCGACCTCTACGCCGGGTCCGGGGCGGTCGGGCTGGAGGCCGCCAGCCGCGGCGCCGCGCGGGTCGTACTCGTCGAGCGGGCGGCCGGGGCGCTGCGGGCGCTCCGCGCGAACGTCGACGCGCTGGCCCTGCCGGGTGTCGAGGTACGAGCCGAGCCGGTCGAGCGGATGCTGGCTGCCGCGCCGGATCAGCCCTACGACGTGGTGTTCTGCGATCCGCCGTACGCCGATCCGGTCGCGGAGGTCCTCGACGCCCTCGCCTCCGGTGGCTGGCTGACTGCCGATGCCGTCGTCGTCGTGGAGCGCGCGACCCGCGACCCGGAGCTGCACTGGCCGGCCGGGTTGGAGCCGGTCAGGTCGCGCAGCTACGGCGAGGGGACCCTCTGGTACGGTCGCCGATCATGAGACGGGCCGCGTGTCCTGGCTCCTTCGACCCCATCACCAACGGTCACCTCGACATCATCGAGCGGGCCAGCAAGCTGTTCGACGAGGTCGTGGTGGTGGTCGGGGTGAACCACTCCAAGCACCGCCTCTTCGAACCGGACGAGCGCATCGAGATGATCCGCGAAGCGACCGCGGACATCGCCAACGTCAGCGTCGACACGTTCACCGGGCTGCTGGTGGACTTCTGCCGGGCCAACGGGATCAAGGCCATCGTCAAGGGCCTGCGCGCCGTCAGCGACTTCGACTACGAGCTGCAGATGGGCCAGATGAACCGCTCGCTCGCCGACGTGGACACGTTGTTCATGCCGGCGGACCCGCATTACAGTTTCCTGTCATCAAGCCTCGTGAAAGAGGTGGCGACGTACGGCGGGGATGTCTCGGGCCTGGTTCCAGGGCCGGTACTTCGCCGGTTGCAGCAGCGGCTGGATCATCCATGATCGGCCACGGTTGCAGGCAGTGCTGCGGGGCGAACGGAAGGCAAGCGTGGAGACTCAGCCAAGCAGGGACGTGATGGAGGCACTCGACGCGCTCGAGGACGCGGTCGAGTCGGCCCGAGCGATGCCGATGTCGGCGTCCTGCATCGTCAACCGCGCCGAGATGATCGAGGCGATCGAAACCATCCGTGCGGCGCTGCCCCGCGAGCTGGTGTCCGCCCGCAAGGTGCTGGCCGACCGCGCTGCAGTCGTCGATCAGGGCCGGGTGGAAGCCCAGGCCATCATCGACGCAGCCACCGCCGAGCGGGCTCGGCTGGTCTCCCGTACCGAGGTCGCGGCGCAGGCGGCCCAGGACGCCGACCGGTTGCTCGACGAGGCGCAGGCGCAGATCGACCGGATGCGCCTCGAGGTCGACGAGTACGTCGACGCCAAGCTCGCGAACTTCGAGATCGTCCTGCACAAGACGCTGGGGGCGGTCGAGCGCGGCCGGGAGAAGATCAGCGGTCGCCACGACGAGCTGGCGGCGCTCTCCAGCCCCGAAGCGGTTGCCGAGCCGCTTCCCGGCTGACCTCGGGTAGGCTGATCGATCGGTCACCGGCCCGAAACACCGGCCGCGGACCGTCCCCGAACTCGATCGAGAAGGCCGTCGTTCACATGCCCGCCCGTCAGTCCGTGCACTGCGACCCTCGCTCGCCGATGGTGCTCGACACCCGGGAGCTCGGCCGGCGCCCAGGATCGATGCGCACGCTGCGTCGCGAGCTCGCCGCTCCGGACGGCTGGGGTCTGAACCTGGTCGCCGTTCCGCCGGGCACCGCCGTCGACCTCGACGTCCGACTGGAGTCGGTGATGGAGGGCGTCCTGGTGTCTGGCACCGTCCAGGCCCGGGTGGACGCGGAGTGCGGCCGCTGCCTCGATCCACTGACCACGACCCTCGAGGTCGACGTCCAGGAGCTGTTCGCCTACGAGCCCGAGCCGCAGGCCGACGACGACGTCCTGCTCGTGGACGGCGACTACATCGATCTCGAGCCGGCGCTGCGCGACGCCGTCGTCCTCGCCCTGCCGGTCAACCCGGTGTGCGACGAGGAGTGCGGCGGCCTGTGCGCAGGTTGCGGCCAGAAGGTCGCCGAACTGCCTGCCGACCATGCCCATGACGCCCCCGACCCCCGATGGGCGGCGCTGTCGTCGCTGTCCCGCGACCCCGATCCCGAGGAGAGCTGACCCGTGGCCGTCCCGAAGCGC
This sequence comes from Mycobacteriales bacterium, assembly GCA_036267755.1. Lineage (GTDB taxonomy): Bacteria > Actinomycetota > Actinomycetes > JAFAQI01 > JAFAQI01 > DATAVK01. The sequence continues at coordinate 971 of DATAVK010000076.1, read as the reverse complement.
CGTACCTCGCGCGCCAACACCCACTCCCGCCGCTCGCAGTGGAAGACGTCGGCGCCGACGCTCGTCGACTGCCCGCGTTGCCACCAGCCCAAGCTGCCGCACATCGCGTGCTCGGTCTGCGGGACGTACAACGACCGCCAGGTCCTCGAGGTCTGACCGCGTGTCGAGCGAGGCTGCGGCCGGCCGTGCCGGCGACGCCGCGCTCGACGCCGTCCGGGCGGCGTTCGCCGTCGTCCTCGAGATCGACTCGGCCGGCCTCGACGCCTCGACCACCTTCGCCGGTCTGCAGGCCGACTCGCTGACGCTCGTCTGCGTCGCGGACGAGGTCGAGGCGACGCTCGGCCCGGCCGGCCGGCTGCACATCGACGACGCGGCGCTGGCCGCCATGTCCACCCTGGGTGAGCTGGCCTCCTACGTCACGCGTGAGACGGTGCACTGATGGCGGCGCTGGACGGCGTGGGCAGGGGAGAGAACCCCGCCACGCTGGTGACCGCCCTCGGCGGCCCGATTGACGCGGAGCTGCTGGACCTCGCGCTCACCCACCGCTCGTACGCCTACGAGCACGGCGGTCTCCCCACCAACGAGCGGTTGGAGTTCCTGGGGGACTCCGTGCTCGGCCTGATCGTCACGGAGGCGCTGTACCGCCGGCACCGTGACCTGCCGGAGGGCCAGCTGGCCAAGCTGCGCGCCGCGGTCGTGAACTCACGGGCCCTCGCCGGGCTGGCCCGTCAGCTCGGCATCGGCGCCTACATCAAGCTCGGTCGCGGCGAGCAGATCAGCGGCGGTCGCGACAAGTCCTCGATCCTCGCCGACGCCGTCGAGGCGGTGATCGGGGCGTTCTACCTCGATCGCGGCATCGAGGCCAGCCGGGAGCTGGTGCTCCGGCTGTTCGCGGAGCTGCTCGACGACGCCGCCACGCTCGGGGCCGGCCTGGACTGGAAGACCTCGCTGCAGGAGCTGGCCGCGGCGCA
>DATAVK010000075.1:0-17019 GCA_036267755.1 Mycobacteriales bacterium | reverse complement strand
CCGTCGGCGAAGTCACGGATCATGGTGGGACTCACGGCGATGTCGAGCTGGTGAGCCACTTCGTCGGCGAGTGCCGGGTGGGCACGGCCCGAGAAGAGCATGAGCGTCTTCTCGCCCGTGGTCTTGATGCCGGTCACTGCGGTACTCCCTGCTCGTCGTCGTCAGAGGGGGAAGTGGTCTCCATTGTCGCCCCTTCGCGGGCCCGGCGGGCGGCTTCGGCGGATCCGGTTCCGGGTCGGCGGCGCTCGGTCCACCCCTCGACGTTGCGCTGGCGGGCCCGCCCCACTCCCATCGCGCCCGGCGGCACGTCTTCGGTGATGACCGACCCGGCGGCTGTGTAGGCACCGTCGCCGATGGTCCGCGGCGCGACGATCATGGTGTCGGAGCCGATCCGGACGTCGTCCCCGATCACCGTGGCGTGCTTCGCCTCGCCGTCGTAGTTCACGAAGACCGTGGCGGCTCCGATGTTGGAGCGTTCCCCGATCGACGCGTCACCGACGTAGGACAGGTGCGGGACCTTGCTGTCGTCGCCGACCTGGGCGTTCTTGATCTCGACGAACGCGCCGGCCTTCGCGCCCCGCCCGAGCCGGGTGCCTTTACGTAGGTAGGAGTACGGCCCAACGGTCGCCCCGGCGCCGATCTCGGCACCTTGGCACTGCGAACGGACGACGCTCGCTCCCTCACCGACCAGGCAGTTCGTCAGCGCGGTGTCCGGCCCGACCACGGCGAAAGCGGCAACCGTCGTACGGCCGTGGAGCTGGGTGTTCTGGTGGATGACGCAGTCGGGCTCGAGCGTGACGTGCACGCCCATCCACGTGGTCTGCGGGTCGGTGATGGTGACGCCCGCGAGCATCCAGTGCCGCACGATCCGGTCGCGCATCAGCCGACGGGCCTCGGCGAGCTGGACCCGGTCGTTGACCCCGACCGTCTCACGATGGTCGGCCGCGGTGACGCTGGCGACGACCGCGTCGTCGGCTGCCAGCAGGCCGATGACGTCGGTGAGGTACTCCTCGCCCTGCGCGTTGTCGCGGGTGATCCGGGAGAGCGCGTCCCGCAGTCGCGCCACGTCGAACACGTAGACGCTCGTCCCGACCTCATGCAGCTCCCGGGTCGCCGCGTCGGCGTCCCGTTCCTCGACGATCGCCGTGACCCGGCCCTCGCCGTCACGCACCACCCGCCCGTAGCCGGTCGGATCGGGCAGCTCCGCGGTGAGCAAGGTGGCGGCGGCGCCGGACTCGTGATGGCGGTCATGCAGCCGCTCCAACGTGTCCGCGGTCAGCAGCGGGGCGTCGCCCGGCAGGACCAGGACCGCGCCCGCGGTCAACTCGGGGCTGGACTCGAGCGCCAGCCGCACCGCATGGCCCGTGCCGTGCTGCTCGGCCTGCTCGACCGGCTGGGCCTCGGGAGCGATCTCGGAAAGCTGGCTCACGACCTGGTCGCGGCCGTGTCCGACGACGACCAGGGTCCGCTCCGGGTCTAGTGGCTCCACCGCCGCGAGCACGTGGCCGAGCATCGATCGGCCGCACATGGCGTGCAGCACCTTGGCCAGCTCGGACTTCATCCGGGTTCCCTGACCTGCAGCGAGTACGACGACAGCGGCTGGGCGCATGTCGGTCACGTGAGACTCCGAGACGATTGGCGGCGAGGGCACGGGTCGTGGCCGAGCCTACCCACGCCGCTTGAAGCTCCCGGGCGAGGATTCGAACCCCGATCTCAAGGCACCAAAAGCCTGCGTCATGCCGTTAGACCACCCGGGAAGGAGCGATGTGAGGGTAGACCGAGGTTCGGCCCCGACGACGGACATCGCGCTCCACCAGCCTTCTAACCGACGGTAGAGCCCTGCCGAACCCAGAACATCAACCGTGAGGCACCCCCGGTAGCCCGGCCCGGTGTTGCGACGGACCGTTCTCGGCTGGTGCCGCTTGAGTGACGTCCGCATCAGGTCAGCCCGTGGGATCCCCACCACGGTGGCCCAGAACTTCTCGGCGGCCAAGACGTCGGCGTCTCGGTGGATCTGAAGTCGAAACCGGCAGCGCTCTCGCGGGACCCCCATGAGTTCCAACCAGCGCAGGAAGACCCGGATGATCGAGGGATCGCTATTGATGAACGTGACGCGATCACGCACCGCCCAAGGTTTGTTCTTCGCTCCCTCTGCCCAGTAGAGCGCGACGCCGATCAACAGCAGCTCGCGGTCTGAGACCGACCCAATCTGTCCCATTGCTGTCGCGACGGTGTCCGACCGCCGGATCGAGCGTGCGATGGCTGTCCTCTCCGCTCGGTCCCGAAGCCCGGTCAAGCGTCGGTGCTCAGCTCGCTGGCGAATCGTCTCGCTCGACTTCGCAGATGCGCGGACGTCTCTCAACCACACACTCAACGAGCCCTGGGAGGCACCGGTGAGCGCGTGGATCTCGCTGTAGGTCAGGCCGTCGGCTCGCAGCTGCCGGCATCGACGACGCAGCTCGACGAGGCCGCGGCTGCGGTGGGTCCCGGGCGGCCGTGAGATCCCCCGCAGCCACGCCGCCAGGGTCTCGTCACGAACCGGTCCGACGACAAGCCGGATCTCGTCGTAGGTCTTGCCGGTACGTCGGAGCAGCCGGGCCCGTCCGATCCGCTGCCGGGTCTCGAGATCGTCCATGCGCCCAGCCTGGGGCGAACGTCTGACAGTCCGGCCGTTCCATCCACAGGCGCGATGCACGTGAGCCGCGAGGACATCGATCGAGTAGTCACCGAGCGATCTCGTCGAGCCGGTCGAGCACCTCAGCGTCGATCCGCGAGTCGAACTTGCGGCCGAAGTCGGCGCCGCTGGCAGTCAGCTTGGGTAGGTCCTCGACCCCGAGCACCTTCGGGTGGTTGTGGCGGGTGTGGCTGAAGTCGAAGTACCGGCGGCACGAGGGATCGAACACGAAGTGGCCGGCGTTCATCAACACCGTCTGCAGATACGACTCGGCCGGTGAGAGGCACCCTTCGTAGAAATCAACCAGATCGGGGTGCTCACGCGAGTGGGCCAACAGGTACTCCGCCGGCGCCCGGGACAGCGTGGTGAACAGCGAGCCACCGAAACAGACCAGGTTCGGCCCGAATGGGGTCGGTCGTCGGCGTCCGACGGTGAGCCCGGTGGCGACGCTCAGTCGGACCCAAGGTTGCATCCGGTTGATCACCATCGCCGAGCGCAACACAGAGCGCGTCCTCGGGGTCAGTGAGCGGAGCCGCTGGTGGCGGAACATGTAGCGCGAGCGACCCAGGTGCGGGCCCCATGGGCTGGTGGGATCGAAGGCCGGGAACCACTCGAGGTACCCGTCGACACCGTCGGCTCCCAGCTCTGCCTCCGCCACGGTCAGGTCTCGCAGCGGGTAGTCCTGACCGCTCAGGTTGGCGATCCAGTCATAGGCGACACCCTCGCTGTCGAGCCAGTCGAGGGTCGACAGGTATCGCCGTACGTGGGAGAAGTCGGCGTATCCACCGGGTGCTCGCATGACGTGCACCCGAGGAAGCTGCGCAATCGCACTCAGGTCGTCTGTGGAGCGGCTGTCGTGGTTGACCACCACCATCGTCTGCGGCCCGCTCGCGAGCAGTCGGCGGACGAGGCGCTCCAACTGGTCAGGCAGGGTGTGGCTCTCGACGTGGTAGACCACGGTGCGCGGCGCGACCATCAGCGCAGAGTAGCGAGCCGAAACCGGCCGAGATCGTGGAACCGCGACCGGGCCTTCAGGCGGGAGTGCCACCATGGGGGCGGACGTGAGGAGCGCCGCATGACTCAGACGCTGAACCGGGGCGGTACGACGGACACGTCGCGCGGCCCTCGACCGATGACGATGATCCCGCGCAGCCCCAAGGCGGCGCGTGCCGAGCAGTGGCTGGTCGGCATCTTCGTCGTGGTGCCATTCCTCGCGGTGCTGGCGGCCATCCCCGTTGCCTGGGGCTGGGGGCTGGGCTGGCACGACATCGTCATCGCAGTGGTCTTCTATGCCATCTCCGGCCACGGGATCACTGTCGGTTTCCACCGCTACTTCACTCACGGCTCTTTCAAGGCGCCACGGTTCATTCGGGTGGCGCTCGCGGTCGCCGGCAGCATGGCGGTCGAGGGGCCGGTCAACCGGTGGGTCGCCGACCACCGCCGTCACCACGCCTACAGCGACAAGGAGGGCGACCCCCACTCCCCGTGGCGCTACGGCGAGGACATCAAGGCGCTGACCAAGGGGTTCTTCCACGCCCACGTCGGCTGGCTGTTCGACCTCGAGCAGACGAACCAGGAGCGCTTCATCCCCGACCTGCTCGCCGACCGGGCCATCGTCCGGGTCTCGAAGTCCTTCTCGCTGATCGCGTTCTTCAGCTTCGCGTTGCCGCCCCTCGCCGGCTACGCGTGGTCCGGGACCTGGCAGGGGGCGGTCACCGCGTTCTTCTGGGCCAGCCTGGTCCGGGTGTCGCTGCTCCACCACGTCACATGGTCGATCAACTCGATCTGCCACACCATCGGTGAGAAGCCGTTCGCCAGCCGCGACAAGGCCGGCAACGTGTGGTGGCTCGCGATCCCGTCGATGGGCGAGTCCTGGCACAACCTGCACCACGCCGACCCGACCGCGGCCCGGCACGGAGTTCTGCGCGGCCAGCTCGACTCCTCGGCGCGCGTCATCTGGGCCCTGGAGCGGCTCCATCTGGCCACCGACGTGCGATGGCCATCAGCGGCACGGATCGAGAGCAAGCTCGCGACCGTGTGACGCTGGTCCTCGGCACCAGCGGATGGCAGTACGCCGACTGGCGGCTGCCGTACTACCGGGGAACGGCGCAGCGACGCTGGTTCGAGCACCTGCTCGCCGACTTCCGAACCGTCGAGCTGAACGTCACGTTCTACCGGCTCCCCAAGGCCGAGGTGTTCCAGGGCTGGCAGCAGCGCTCGCCGGCCGACGCGATCCTCGCGGTCAAGGCGAGCCGATACATCACGCACGTACGACGGCTGCGCGACCCGGCAGCGTCCGTGAAGCTGCTGCTGGAGCGCTCGGAGCCACTCGGGGGCAAGCTGGGGCCGGTCCTCGTCCAGCTGCCACCCAACCTGCCGGTCGACGTCGACGGGCTCGACGCCGTACTCACGGCCTTCCCACGGTCGGTGCGGGTCGCGGTAGAGCCGCGGCACCCGTCATGGTGGATCGACGATGTACGGCGGCTGCTCGAACGGCACCAGGCCGCGCTGGTCTGGGCCGACCGCAAGGGCCTGGTCACACCGTCATGGCGGACGGCGCCCTGGTGCTATGTGCGGCTGCACGAGGGACGCACGCAGCCGTGGCCGTGGTACGGCCGCGCGGCGCTCAACGCCTGGGCGCATCGGCTCACCGACCTCGGTAGCGACGACGCCTACGTCTACTTCAACAACGACCCCGGATGCGCCGCGATCGACAACGCCGTCACCCTCGGCCGGCGGCTACATGCGCTCGGCGCAGACGTCAGCCGATTCCCGGAGCGCCGCCCCGACGTCACGGCCCAGCGCTGAAGGCGCCGTTACGTAGCACCGGCACTGCGGTGTCGGCGCCATATTTCTCGGCCGTCACGACATCATCGGGGAAGCCCTGCTCGATCAGCTCGACCCCCGACATCACCTCGCGCAACGACCGGCGCGACCGGGCGGCGAGGGCAGCGGCCTCGGCCTCCGGCGACAGACTGCAACTGCCGGGCAGCTCGGCGACGATCGAGCCGGCGCCGACCCAGTCTTCGTACGCCGGTCGCAACCCGCCGTGGTGCCAATGCTCACCGGCAGCCACGACGCCGATCCGGTCGCCGTTGCGCCCGAGCCAGCCAGCGACCGCGGGGGCGTTACGCAAGCAGCCGGCGACGACTGTGGCTCCGCCCCGCGCGGCCGCCAGACAGCACATCGCGCCGTTCGGCGACGGCAGCACCAGCCGGGTGCCCGCGGCCAGCTCCAGCAACGACGGCGGTGACAGCGAGACCCCGGACCCGCGGGGACCGGCGAGGATGGCATCGAGGGCCTCCGCGCGCTCTGCGGCGCTCGCGTCACGCCAGGCATGCGGGTAGACGACGACGCCGCGGGTCACTGCAAGGGAGACCGACGTACTGAACGACAGGACGTCGCATACGACCACGACATCGCAGCGGGTGGCCAGGTGCTCGGCGCCAGCGACACCCCAGTCGACCTCGACCGTGGTCACTGCGGTGCGTCCGAGAGCTCCAACCACTGCGTCTCGAGCGCGTCACGTTCCGCGATGAGCCCGCGCAGCTCGGCGTCGAGCTCCAGCACCCGCTCGTGGTCACTGGCGTTGCGGGCAAGCTCGCCGTGCAACCGCTTCTCCTCGGCGTCGATGCGTAGCATCCGGCGCTCGATCCGGCCGATCTCGCGCTTGGTCGCTCGGCTGTCGCCGGTACGGCGGGGAGCGGCTCCCTCGGTCCCACCGATCCCGCCGACCCCGCTGCGACGCAGCGCCAGATACGCCTCGACGCCACCGGGCAGGTGGCGCAACGAACCGTCACCGGGCAACGCCCACACGGTGTCGCAGACCCGCTCCAGGAACCAGCGGTCGTGACTCACGACAATGACGGTCCCGGCCCAGCCATCGAGCAGGTCCTCGACCTGGGACAGCGTCTCGACGTCGAGGTCGTTCGTCGGCTCGTCGAGCAGCAGGACGTTCGGGCCGGCCATCAGCAGCCGCAGCAGCTGCACCCGCCGGCGTTCCCCACCGGAGAGGTCACCCACCGGCGTCCACTGGCGATCGGAGGCGAAGCCCAGCGTCTCCAGCAGCTGTCCCGCGGTCTGCTCCTTCCCGCGGCCGACGGACACCCGCTTGGCGATGTCCTCGACCGCCTCGAGCACCCGCCGCGTGGGATCGAGCTCGGCGACCTGCTGAGACAGGTACGCCGGGGCGACGGTCTTGCCGACCTTGACCTGCCCCGAGGTCGGGGCAACCTCACCGATCAGCAGCCGCAGCATCGTCGTCTTGCCAGCACCGTTGGGCCCGAGCAGCCCGATCCGGTCCCCCGGGCCGAGCCGCCAGGTCACATCGTCGAGCAGCGTCCGTTCCCCGAGCCGGACCGTCACGTCCTCGACGTCGTACACGTTCTTGCCGAGCCGGGACGCCGCGAAGCGCATCAGCTCGACGGTGTCCCGGACCGGTGGCTCGTCGGCGATCAACGCGTTTGCGGCGTCGATCCGGAACTTCGGCTTGGTCGTGCGCGCCGGCGGCCCGCGGCGCAGCCACGCCAGCTCCTTGCGCATCAGGTTGCGTCGGCGATCCTCACCGGCGGCGGCCTGCCGGTCCCGCTCGGCCCGGGCGAGGACGTAGGCGGCGTACCCACCGTCGTACGCGTGGACCGTCCCGTCTGCGACCTCCCAGGTGCTGTCGCACACCGCGTCGAGGAACCACCGGTCGTGCGTGACGACGACCAGCGCACCGCGCCGGCTGGCGAGATGGCCGGCGAGCCAGTTGATCGCTTCGAGGTCCAGATGGTTGGTGGGCTCGTCGAGTAGCAGCAGTGTCGGGTCGGCGACGAGCAGGGCAGCAAGAGCGACGCGGCGACGTTCCCCGCCAGAGAGCGTGTCGACGAGGCTGTGGCGGGACACGTCCGCCAGCAGGCCGCCGAGGACCGCGCGCACCCGGGCATCGGAGGCCCACTCGTGCTCGGCCGAGTCACCGACGACCGCGTCGAGCACGGTGGTCCCGGCGACCAGTCGATCGTGTTGCGCGAGGCGACCGACCTGGAGGCCGCCGACGTGGGTGACGCGGCCGGAGTCGATCGGCTCCTCGCTCGCCAGAACCGCGAGCAGGGTGGTCTTGCCGCTGCCGTTGCGGCCGACGACCCCGATCCGCTCGCCGTCGGCGACGCCGAGCGAGATCCGGTCGAGGACGGTCGTGGTGCCGTGAGCCTTGCTGACCGACTCCAGGTTGACCAGGTTCGCCATCAGTTGACAGGCCGGTCGGTGATGACACGAGCGCCGGGGACCGGGCCGGTGACCCGTCGTACCGACCGGCACACGTCATAACCGGCCAGCGACGAGGCGATCCGCACCGCGTCCCCACGGGTGCGGGCGAGCAGCGCCACCGTCGGGCCGGATCCGGAGACGATCCCGCCCGCGGCCCCGAGCTCCCGGCCGACGTCGAGGACCCGGCTGAGTTGGGGCCGCAGTTGCAGCGCGGCGGGCTGCAGGTCGTTGCGCAGCGAGCGCCCCAGCGCGACGACGTCCCCGGCCCGCAGCGCCGCGAGCACGCCTTCCGCGGGGCTCGCCTCGTCGACACCGTCCGGACCGCGCTGCCGGTCGAGTTCGGCGTACACCGCAGGGGTCGACAGCCCGCTCTCGGCGACGGCGAGAACCCAGTGATAGTCGCCGCTGGTGAGCACCGGCGACACGTGCTCGCCTCGACCGGTGCCGAGCGCGGTGCCGCCGCTGAGCAGGAACGCGACGTCGCTGCCCAGATCGGCGGCCAGCGACCCGAGCGCGGCCCGGCTTAGCCCGGCCGACCACAGCTCGTCGGCGGCCAGCAGCGCCGCGGCCGCGTCGGCACTTCCGCCGGCCAGGCCGCCGCTCACCGGGATGCCCTTGCGCAGGGTCACGGTGGCCGAGGGGATGACGTCGGCGAGCTCGGCCACGGCCCGGACGGCACGCACCGCGAGGTTGTCCTCGTCGAGCGGGACGCCGTCGGCGTTCTCGCCGACCGCGGTCACGGTCAGCTCACCGTCGTCGGTGGCGGCGATCGTCACCTCGTCGTACAGGCTCACCGCGTGGAAGACGGTCCGTAGCTCGTGGAAGCCGTCGGCGCGGAGGGGGCCGACGCCGAGGTGCAGGTTGATCTTGGCCGGCACCCGGACGGTGACGCTCAGCGGGGCCACCTCACACCTTCGATCGTACGGCGGCCGCAGCGGCGATCCGGGCGAAGTCAGCCACGTCCAGCGCCTCGCCCCGGCTCGACGGGTCGACCCCGGCCTCGCGCAGCACCGCCTCCGCCGCCGCGGGCGACCCCGCCCACTGACCCAGGGCCGCCCGCAACGTCTTGCGACGTTGCGCGAACGCCGCGTCGATGACGCGGAAGACCTGGTCGCGGGTGGCGGTCGTGGCCGGAGGATCCCGGCGCAGCAGCGTCACCAGGGCGGAGTCGACGTTCGGGACCGGCCAGAACACGCTGCGCGGGACGGCCCCGCTGCGTCGTACCGAGGCCCACCACGCGGCCTTCACTGACGGCACGCCGTAGGTCCGTGAGCCCGGCGGCGCGGCCAGCCGGTCGGCGACCTCGGACTGCACCATGACGAGGCCGCGGCGGATGGTGGGGAAGCGATCCAGCAGGTGCAGCAGCACCGGCACGGAGACGTTGTAGGGCAGGTTGGCGACCAGCGCCGTCGGCGGCGACCCCGGCAGTTGCTCGACCTGCAACGCGTCTGCGGTGACGACGGCGAGCCGGTCGGCGTATTCCGGGAGCCGGTCCCCCACGGTGCCGGGCAGCCGGGCCGCGAGAGTCGGATCGATCTCGACCGCGATAACCCGATGGACCGCGGGCAGCAGCGCGAGCGTCAGCGAGCCCAGGCCCGGGCCGATCTCGACGACCGTGTCGTCCGGCGCGAGCTCGGCGACCCGCACGATGCGACGGACGGTGTTGGGATCGACGACGAAGTTCTGGCCGAGTGACTTGGTCGGCGCGATGCCGAGCGACGCCGCGAGCGTGCGGATGTCAGCCGGGCCGAGCAGCCCGTCGCTCACGACCAGCCGAAGACGCGCGACGCCGTGGCCGTCACCGCGTCCGCGAGCTCGACCTCAGAGACGCCCTTGATCTCGGCGAGTGCGCGGACGGTCAGCGGGACGAGGTACGGCGAGTTCGGCCGGCCGCGATGCGGCGTCGGCGCGAGGAACGGCGCATCGGTCTCGACCAGCATCTGGTCGAGCGGGACGACGGAGGCGGCGTCGCGCAGCGGCTGCGCGTTCTTGAACGTCACCGTTCCGGCGAAGGACAGCACGTAGCCGCGCTCGGTGCACCGCAACGCGACGTCGATATCGCCGGAGAAGCAGTGGAAGATCACGTGGTCGGGCGCGCCCTCGCTCTCCAGGACCCGTAGCACGTCGTCGTGCGCGTCCCGGTCGTGGATCATCAGCGCCCGGCCGGTGGTCTTGGCGATCTCGATGTGCCGCCGGAAGGACTCCTCTTGAGCGGCCCAGCCGTCGGCCTCGGTCCGGTAGTGGTCGAGCCCGGTCTCCCCGATCGCGACCACACGCGGCCGGGTCGCCAGCGACGCGATCGCGTCGATGTCCGACGGCGACACGTTCGGCGCCTCGTTGGGGTGGATGGCGACCGCGGCCCAGATGTCGTCGTGGCGCGCCGCCAGCTCTGCGCTCCACCGCGAGGACTCGACGTCCACACCGACCTGCACGATCCGCTGGATCCCGACCGCGTGGGCGGCCGCGACCACGTCGTCGACCTCGGCGTCCATCAGGTCGAGGTGACAGTGGCTGTCCAGAGCAGGTGCCGCCAGCGGTCCCGGAGCCGGCGGCGGATCACCGGTGCGACCCGGATCGACCCTCACCTCAACCCTCGGCCATCCGGGCCAGCTCTTCCTCGACGATGCTGTTGTCGAGCTTCGCGAACAGCGGCGTGGGCGGGGCGATCGGCGTACCGGGCTTGAGCGGGGTGCTCTCCCAGCCGACGGCCGTCTCGTAGTCGCCGGTCAGCACCGGGTACGGCGATCCGCCGTCGAGGTCCTCGACCTCGCGGAGCTCGGGTTGCGGGGCGAGCAGGCCGTCGCGACCCAGCAGCTCGTGTACCTGTTGCGAGGAGTGCGGCAGGAACGGCGACAACATCGTGGTGCAGTCGCCGATCGCCTGCAGCGCGGTGTTCAGGATGGTGGCCATCCGGGCTGGGTCGCTCTCCCGCAGCTTCCAGGGGGCCTGGTCGGACAGGTACTTGTTGGCCTCAGCGACCGTCCGCATCGTCTCGGCGAGCGCCGCCCGCATCCGCGACCGCTCCAGGTCCGCGCCGACGGTCGCGAACGCCGCACCGGTGGTCGCGAGCAGCGCGTGATCGGCGTCGGTCCGGTCGCCGGGTTCGGGGATCGACCCGAGGTTCTTCGCCGTGAACGACAGCGACCGGTTGACGAGGTTCCCCCAGGCGGCGACCAGCTCGTCGTTGTTGCGGCGCAGAAACTCCGACCAGGTGAAGTCGCTGTCGTTGGACTCCGGGCCGGCGGCGGTCAGGTAGTAGCGCAGCGAGTCCGGCGAGTACCGCGACAGGAAGTCGCGGACGTAAAGCACGACCTGGCGGCTGGAGGAGAACTTCTTGCCCTCCATGGTGAGGAACTCACTCGACACCACCTCGGTCGGCAGCTGGAGGTCGCCGAACGGGCCGGGCTCACCGCCGTACGCTCCCTTGCCGTCGTATGCCAGCAGCTCGGCCGGCCAGATCTGGGAGTGGAAGGTGACGTTGTCCTTGCCCATGAAGTAGTAGGACTCCGCGTTGGGGTCGTTCCACCAGGCGCGCCAGGCATCGGGGTCGCCGCTGCGACGGGCCCACTCGATCGAGGCGGACAGGTAGCCGATGACCGCGTCGAACCACACATAGAGCCGCTTGTTGGGGTTGTCCTCCCAGCCGGGCAGCGGGATCGGGATGCCCCAGTCGATGTCGCGGGTCATCGCGCGCGGCTTGAGGTCGTCGAGCAGGTTCACCGAGAACTTCAGGACGTTGGGGCGCCAGTCGGTGCGGGTCGCTAGCCAGCTCCCGAGCGCGTCGGCCAACGCCGGCAGGTCCAGGAAGAAGTGCTGGGTCTCGACGAAGATCGGCGTCTCGCCGTTGATCCGGGACCGGGGCTCGATGAGCTGCTCGGGGTCGAGCTGGTTGCCGCAGTTGTCGCACTGGTCGCCGCGAGCGTGCGGGTAGGAACAGATCGGGCAGATCCCCTCGATGTAACGGTCGGGGAGGGTGCGCCCGGTCGACGGGGATACGGCTCCCCGGGTGGTCCGCTCGACCATGTAGCCGTTGCGATGAACCGTCCGGAACATCTCCTGGACCACGGCGTAGTGGTTGGGGGTGGTGGTCCGGGTGAACAGGTCGTAGCTCAGCCCCAGCTGCTGCAAGTCCTGGGCGATGACCCGGTTGTAGCGGTCGGCCAGTTCCCGCGGGGTCGCGCCCTCCTGGTCGGCCTGGACGAGGATCGGGGTGCCGTGCTCATCGGTGCCGCTGACCATGAGCACGTTGTTGCCGGCCAGTCGGTGGTAGCGGCTGAAGACGTCGCTCGGGACGCCGAAGCCCGCGACGTGGCCGATGTGGCGCGGACCGTTGGCGTAGGGCCAGGCGACCGCCGCGAGGATGTTGCGGGACATGCCGCCAGCCTATTGGCCGCCGTCGCGACGTTTTCGTGGATGCGGGCGTGGCCGTGTCGCTACCCGGGTAATGACGACACCGGAGGCACAATGGAATGAGGCCCCTCCAAGTATGAGTTGGAGGGGCCTCATCCGATTCCCACTGCACCTGCCTGCCGATCGCTCGACTGGCTCTGCGTTGCGGGAACCATCTCCAGTTCTGCGGCGACACCCGTTCGTTGCCTCGGTTTCCCGATGCTCCGTTCGGTGCGGAAGTTGCCCTCCGCCTGGTCTCCGTTCCCCGGTGACAACAGATTTCTAGACCCCCTCGAGCGGCTGCACAAGGGGTTTGGGGCAAGTATTTTCAACATTCTTGGTCATGCACAGGATGTCCACCGCCGCCGGCTGGTTATCCCCCGAGCCGACAGGTTTCCCACCGCGTCATCCACCGTTTCATCCACAGCCTCACCGCTCGAGGGGGGCCCGGCGGGTGGTCGCGACGGCGTAGACGACCCGGCGCGCCAGGCCGTGGGCCGCGGCCACCACGTCGACGGCGTCCCGGCGGGACTGCCCGTCCGCGATCAGCACGGCAACCTCGTGGGCGAGCACCGCGTCGTCGACGGCCGGCCGGGCGCCGCTCGCTCCCGCGACCACGACCGTGATCTCGCCGCGCACCTGCGACTCGGCGGCCCACGTCGCGAGCTCGGCCAGGGTTCCCCGCAGCACCTCCTCGTGGGTCTTGGTCAGCTCCCGGCAGACCGCGGCCCGGCGCTCGCCACCCAGGACGGCGCTCGCGTCGGCGAGAGTGGCGGCCAGCCGGTGCGGCGCCTCGAACACCACCAGCGCACGCGGGTCGTCCGCCAGCGAGGACAACCGGGTACGACGCTCCCCCGCCTTGCGGGGGAGAAACCCCTCGACGCAGAACCGGTCGACCGGGATGCCCGCGACGGCGATCGCCGCCGTGACGGCCGACGGGCCTGGGATGACCGTCACCGGCAGGCCGGCCCCGATCGCCTCGGTGACGAGGACGTGGCCCGGGTCGGACACCAGCGGCATTCCGGCATCGGTCACGACGAGCACCGTGCGGCCGTCGCGGACCTCGTCGAGCAGCGCTGCCGCCCGGCTGCGCTCCACCGCGTCATACACCGCCACCACTCGACCGGCGAGGGTGACGCCCAGCATCGCGGCGAGCCGGTGCAACCGCCGGGTGTCCTCGGCGGCGATCACGTCCGCCGTCTCCAGCGCCCGGCGCAGCCGCGGCGACGCGTCATCGGGGTCGCCGATGGGCGTGGCGGCAAGGACCAGGGGCACCGTGCCATTCAACGGCACCGTAAGGCGAGACACCTACGATGAGCGCCATGCCGACGGCTGCCACGGACCTTGCCGTGGCAACGGACCCCCCCGGTGACGGCAGCAGCAGCATCGAGGCGGAGACGCTGGCGCGGATCCGCGAGCGCCTGGTCCGCCCCATGCCGGCCGACCGGTTGATGGGGTGGCTGCTTCCGCTCGCCATCACAGCCTTCGCGGGGATCCTGCGGTTCTGGCGGATCACGCGGCCGGGCGGTCACACGCTGAAGTCCGACAACGGCATCATCTTCGACGAGACCTACTACGCCCACGACAGCTGGTCGCTGCTGCACCACGGTGTCGAGACCAACGGGTTGATGAAAGGCTCGAGTTTCGTCGTCCATCCCCCGCTCGGCAAGTGGCTGATGGCGCTCGGCGAGGCGCTGCTCGACCACGGCAAGACGGTCACCTTCCACCACACGATCTACCCGGCCAGCCCGTTGTCGTTCCGGTTCAGCGGTGCCGTCATCGGGACCCTGGCCGTTCTGCTCACGGCTCGGATCGGGCGGCGGCTGTTCCGGTCCACCGCGTTGGGCAGCATCGCCGGCCTGCTGGTCGCGCTCGACGGATTGGAGTTCGTGCAGAGCCGTACGGCGATGCTCGACATCTTCTTGATGTTCTGGGTGCTGGCGGCGTTCGGCTGCCTCGTCGTCGACCGCGACGACGGCCGGCGCCGGCTCGCCGCGCGGCTGACCGCCCCGCTCGGACCGGACGACCGAGCACCCGGCCTGGGCATCCGACCGTGGCGGTGGGCCGCCGGGCTCTGTCTTGGCCTGTCCATGGGCACCAAGTGGGACGGCGCGTTCTGGATCCCGGTGTTCCTCATCCTCGCGGTGGTCTGGGACGCCACCGCCCGGCGTACCGCCGGCACTGCCCGGTCCGTCGGCCGCGACGACATCACTGGCGTCGCGCTCGCGCTGCTCGCGTTCCTGGTGTTCCCACTGCTCGTGTATGTCGGGGCCTGGACCGGATGGTTCCTGTCGAACGGCCACTACGCCTACGACCACGACATGTACACCCACGCCGGGCAGTCATGGTTCGGGCACGACTGGTCGGTCTTCCGGGGTTGGCTCTACTACCAGAAGCAGATCTGGGACTACTCGAACACGTTGACCTGGGACGCGAACCCGCACCCGTACCTGTCCCGTCCCTACGGCTGGATGCTGCTCGCTCGGCCAGTGGCCTACTTCTACGCTTCGCCGAGCACCTGCGGGGCATCGAACTGCGCCCAGGAGGTCCTCTCCGTCGGCAACCCCGCGCTCTGGTGGGTCGCGATCTTCGCGCTGATCGCCGCGGCCTGGACCTGGGTAGCACGGCGTGACTGGCGCGGATCAGCCATCGTGCTGATGTTCCTCGCGGGCTACCTGCCGTGGTTCCGGGAGGACGTCCACCACCGGGTGATGTTCCTGTTCTACATGCTGCCGGACGTGCCGTTCATGGCGCTCGCCGTGGCGATGGCACTGGGACTGGTCGCAGGTCGGCGCGTGGCGAGCGACACCCGCCGCGGGCTGGGGATCGGGGTCACTGCCGTGTACCTGGCGGTCGTCGCGGTGACGTTCGCGTTCCTGTATCCCGTGCTGTCAGGACAGACACTGACGTACGCCCAGTGGCATGAGCGCATTCTGTTCCACCACTGTGCGGTCCACCCGGACACCCATCACGAGAACGCCCCCTGCTGGATCTGAGCCGTGGCGGGATCGGGGAGCCGCAGCCGGAGCCGGATCGGCTCCAGCGCGGCCGCAGCCACAAAGGCGACGGCCAGTAGCGCCATCGCGACGAACCCGTCCATCCAGTAGTGGTTGGCGGTCGCGACCACGACGAAGAAGGTCACCGGGCCGTACAACGCCCCCACCCAGCGCCACCGGCTGGTGCTGCAGCGCAGCACCGCGACCGAGATCAGCATCGCCCAGGCGACGTGGATCGACGGCATCGCGGCGTACTGGTCGGCGATGTTGCCGTAGACCGTGTAGACCGACTGACCGTAGGCCGCCGCGGTGTCGATCAGGCCGGTGCCGCCGATCAGCCGGGGCGGCGCGACCGAGATCATCTGGATCAGCAGGCACATCCCGGTCACCAGCGCCAAGGTGTTGCGGAACTCCGGATAGCGGTCGCGGTGGCGTAGCCACAGCCAGATCAGGAACACGAACATCACCGTGAGGTGCGCCGTGTCGTAGTAGTAGTTGCTCGCCCGCACCCACAGCGGGTGTCCGAGGATCAGGTGCTGAACGCTGGTCTCGCTCGGCAAATGCAGCCAGCGTTCGAACGACCAGATGTCCTCGCCGTTGCGCAGGCCGCCGGTGGTGTGACCGCGCGTGACCTCGTTGGCGACCTGCCAGAGCGCGAACAGCCCACAGACGATGGCGATCTCGAGCGCCGCCGCCGACACGAACCGGGCCCACGGATGGCGGAACTGACGGAAGACCGCGAACAGCACAAGCATGACGACGACGCTGATCGTCGCGCTGTGGATGTCCAGCTTCAGGTCGAACAGCCACTTCCCGACCTGGCCGATGTCACCCAGCAACGGTCTGCGGCGCGGGCTCCACCTCGGGCGATGCGGGCACCGGCTCCTCCTGTGACAGCGGCACGAGTGTCACGGTGACCACGGCCCCGCCATCGGGACGGTTCGCCAGGGTGACTGTGCCGCCGTGACCCTCAACCACCTGCTTGACGATAGCGAGGCCCAGACCGGATCCAGGAAGCGCTCGAGCCTCGTCCGAGCGGTAGAACCGGTCGAAGACATACGGCAGCGCATCGACGGGTACGCCGGGGCCGCGGTCGGCGACCTGGATCGTCCCGTCGCTCGTCACCGAGACGTCGACAACGGCACCTCCGGGGCTGAACTTGCCGGCGTTGTCCAGCAGGTTGGTGACGGCTCGGTCGAGTCGCGAGCTCACGCCACGCACCTCGAGTGGCTCGGCCGTGAGCATGAAGACGACCGCCGGCCAGTGCCGCCGCGCCCGCTCGACCGCATGGGTGGCCAGCTCGTCGACCTCAACGTCGGTGTGGGCCGACTCGGGCGCGTCGCCTCGGGCGAGCTCGACGACGTCGGCCACCAGCCCGGTGAGCTCCTCGAGCTGCGTGACGATCCCGTCGAGCAGCTCGCGACGCTGGATGCTGCTGAGCCGGTCGACGTCGTGGAGCACCTCGACGTTGGTGCGCAAGCTCGCCAGCGGCGTCCGCAGCTCGTGGCTGGCATCGAGGATGAGCTGCCGCTGGGCGCCGAGCGAGCGCTCCAGGGCGTCCAGCATCGTGTTGAAGCTCACCGCCAACCGGCCGAGCTCGTCATCGCCGTAGTCGTCGATCCGGGTAGCGAGGTCGCGGGTGACGGCGATCTGCTCCGCCGCCTCGGTGAGCGACGCGACAGGTCGCATCATCCGGCGTACGACGAGCCACGA
>DATAVK010000074.1:0-2260 GCA_036267755.1 Mycobacteriales bacterium | reverse complement strand
CCCGCGCTGAGTCGGCATCCGCTGTTTGGTCGGGAGGGTCGGGCCGACCCCGCCGAGCTCGGTCTCCTCGATCGGGTCAGCACAGCTGCCGGTCAGGAT
Source organism: Mycobacteriales bacterium (assembly GCA_036267755.1). Taxonomy (GTDB): domain Bacteria; phylum Actinomycetota; class Actinomycetes; order JAFAQI01; family JAFAQI01; genus DATAVK01. The sequence goes on along the minus strand of DATAVK010000074.1, from coordinate 2,161 downwards.
GAGGCCATTGAGCGCGATGTCGGGCAGCTTCGGCATCTTGGCGTCGTGCGGGCTTCGGAACAGTGTCGACGTCAGGTCACCAACCGTCTCGCGCCGCCACTTGGACACGTTCGGCACCTCGATGCCGAACCGCTCGTGCAGGAACTGCAGTTGCGAGGTGTGGTCGAAGACCTCTGAGGCGATGTGGCCGCCACGGCTGAACGGCGAGATCACCAGGCACGGCAGGCGTACGCCGAGGCCGAGCGGGCCGCGGATGCCGAGCGTGTCCGAGCTGATCGACTTCGCGGTCAGCCACTCGCCGGGCGTTCCCTTCGGCGCGACCGGCGGCGGCACGTGGTCGAACCAGCCGTCGTTCTCGTCGTACATCAGGAACAGCACGGTCTTCGACCAGACCTTGGGGTTCGACGCGAGGATGTCGACGAGCTGCTTCACGAACCATTGGCCGCGCTCCGGTGTCGCCGCCGGGTGGTCGTCGAAGCCGAGCGGCGGGATCATCCACGACACCTTCGGCAGCTGGTCCTTCTCGACATCCGCCATGAAGTCTGCGGGGAACGTGGGTCCGAACGCCTTCTTGTGCAGCGCCGACGAGGGGTTCTCGAAGGCCTTGAAGTACGGCAGCACGGTGTCGGTGGCGAGCATGACGACCGGGTTCAGCGTGGGGTCGGAAAGGATCGGGTCCCAGATCGGGAACTCCAGCAGGTTGGCGTACTTCGCCGAGGTCCCGAGGAACGACGGGTGGTAGACCTTCCACGAGATCCCGGCGTCCTCCAGTACCTCCTGCACCGTCGGCCAGGTGCACGACCAGCGCACCGTGGGATCCGGGTTGGTGTCGGTGACCGGCCCGCCGTGCGTGCCCGCGGGATCGATCGTGCCCGTGTTGGCCATCAGCCGGTTCGGGTGGGTCGGGCCAAGGATCGACGCGTGGTAGGCGTCGCAGAGGGTGAACTCGTCCGCAAGCGCCCAGTAGAGCGGGATGTCGCGGCGCGTGTAGTAGCCCATCGTCAGCGCGCCGTCGGGCACGCCTTCGTTGGCTTTTGAGGAGTGGGTCCTCGCCCAGCTGTCCATCTTCCCGTGGTTCCAGCACTGGTGCATCGGACCCCAGTTGTGGGTGAGGTCACTGGTGCAGTCCTGGCCCGCTGCCGCGTCGAGGTGGAACGGCAGGAGCTTCTTGCGCGGCGACAGCCCGGTGCCGCCGGGGTAGTCCTGGGCGAAGACACCGAGCGAGTGCTTCGGGTGGTCGTCGAAGCCGCGGCCCTTGGGGTACGCGCCGAAGTAGTGGTCGTAGGACCGGTTCTCCATCATCAGGTAGATCACGTGCTCGACGGCACCGAGGTCGGAACCGTGTGGCGCGGTCCCCGCCGCCCGTCGTGCCGCAGCCCGTGCCGCAGCCCGGGCCGCCGTCGCGGAGACGCCGTCGCCGGCTGCCGACATCGGTGCGTCGGCGGCGGCGTGCTCCGGGATACCCAGCGCCGCGGCGGCGCCGGCCGCGGAGATCGCCGCAAGCAGCTGGCGACGTGACATCCCGCCCAGGCGGCGGTGCAGGTCGTCTGTCATAGAGAGGAGTTCATCGGGGCACCGTCATGTCCTGCTCCAGTATCCGGACATCAGCTCGGTGGCCCAGGTGGGCTGGGAGATCTCGCCGCGTGGCAGAAACTCGTTCATCACGGGCTTCAGGTCGAGCACCGGAGTGCCGTCGATCGCATCCAGTCCCTCGACCTTGATCGTCAGGCCGTCCACCTCGAGCAGCCGGCAGGCGGTCACGCCGATCCGGTTCGGCCGCATCTTCGCGCGCTGGGCCAGGATGCCGACCTCGGGCCAGTCACGGTTGCCGCGGGGGTGGCGCGCGCCGCTCTGGATCGCGGATTCGTCGACCTGGTCGAAGATGAAGACGACCTCGATGTGCGAGAAGCCATCGAGCCCAGCGACCGCGTCCGCTCCTACGCGGTCCGGGTCGAGCACGATCTCGGCCGCGACGGTGTCCCAGTCGTCATCGATCGCGTCGGACCGAGACGAGCGGACAGTGCCGATCGGGGTGAGCTGGAGGGTCATCGGCTGGGCCCCGGTCCCGCGACTCACCGGCGCAGCGTAACGGCTGGCCGAGGGATCGGGGACGGTCGCTGCAATGAGCGATCCGCCGCACAGGTGGTTGCGGATCGCAATG
>DATAVK010000073.1:0-1700 GCA_036267755.1 Mycobacteriales bacterium | reverse complement strand
CTGCTCGCCGACACGATAAATGACGCTGGCGTGCGGTCGGTCAGCAGGCGATTTCAGCTCGCGCTTCCCTGGATCGGCACCGCAACGGTGCTGGGCGCACTACTACCCGTACTCGGCGTGTGCGTGTTCACCGCTTTCCTCGGCTACTACTGGCTGCCGGTCTCCGGCGAGCTTGGCCGTCCACGTCGCCGCCCGTCACCGGCGGACCCGGAAGAGCCCCCTCGCTAGGGACCCGGGCCGAGCCGGGCGACCGGCAGCTGATAATCCATCAGCCGCCGGTCAGCTCATGGTAGGCGCCAGCGTCCAGCAGCCCGGCGAGCTGCTGATCCGCGGTCGCGGCGTCGATCTCCACCTCGAACATCCAGCCCCGGCCGTACGGGTCGGTGTTGACGAGTTCAGGGGCGTCGGCGAGGTCGTCGTTACGGCGGCGGACAGTCCCGGTCACGGGGGCCATCAGGTCGCTGACGCTCTTGACGGACTCGACATCGCCGCAGGCTTCACCAGCCCGGACCGCTTCACCGACCTGGGGCAGGGTCACCTCGACCATGTCGCCGAGTGACTGCTGGGCGAAGTCGGTCACCCCGACGCGGATCAGGTCGGCGCCGGGCCGGGCCCATAGGTGGTCGGGGCTGTAACGCAGGCCGACGGGAATGCCGGGCATGGTTCCTCCTGATGGTCTGGCTGGGCAGCTGGAGCGCGACGGCTGGGATCGGCTCACGCTGACGGCGCGGCTCACCTTGTGTTCGTCACCCGGTCGCGGGGACGCCGGTGGTTGGGGACGTCGATCGCCCGGCCGAGCGCGACCAGGCCGGCTCCCTTGATCGCCTCCGAGAGTGTCGGGTGGGGCGCTATGCCGTCGGCGACGGTCTCGATGACTGCTCCCGCGTCGATCGCGACGACACCCGCCTCAACCATGTCGGTCGCGTGCGGCCCGACCATCACCAGGCCGAGCAGCCGGCCGTCGCGCGTTGCGTGGATCGACTTCACCCAGCCGGCCGTCTCGTTCTGCATCACGGCCCGCGCATTGGCGATCCACGGAAACGTCCCCGTCGCGACGTCGTCGCCATATTGCTCGCGCGCCTGGGCTTCGGTCAGGCCGACGCTGGCGATCTCCGGGTCGGTGAAGACCGGCCGCGGGACGGCGGGGTTGCCGACCGTGGCGGCGTGTCCGCACGCGTTCGCCGCCGCGACCTCTGCCTCACGGAAAGCGGTGTGGGCGAGCTGCCAGTGCCCGGCGCAGTCGCCGACGGCGTAGATGTGCGGCACGCTCGTGCACCGCCGGTCGTCGGTGGCGATGCCCGTCCGCCCGTCAAACTGGACGCCGGCTCTTTCCAGGCCGATCCCCTCGACCAGCGGGCCGCGGCCGACGGAGACGAGCATCAGGTCCGCCCGGATGGTCTCGCCGTCGCCGAAATGGACGGTGATCTCCGATCCGGAGTCGTCGACTTGCGTGCACTGCCTGCTCAGGTGCAGTGTGACACCTCGCTTCCGGAACTGCCTGGCGAGTTCGTCCGACGCGTCCGTATCCTCCTGCGGCAGCAGCGACGGCGCCATCTCGATGATCGTCACCTCGCTTCCGAACCGCTGGAAGATCGACGCGAACTCGCAGCCGATGACCCCGCCGCCCAGAATGACCAGGCGGGCCGGAACGTCAGTCTGGGCGAGCAGTTCCTCGGAGTCGACGCAGCGGCCCGTGCCGA
>DATAVK010000072.1:0-15538 GCA_036267755.1 Mycobacteriales bacterium | reverse complement strand
GGGAAACGCCCGGTCCCATTCCGAACCCGGAAGCTAAGCCTTTCAGCGCCGATGGTACTGCCCTGGTGACGGGGTGGGAGAGTAGGACGCCGCCGGACATCTTTCACGTGTGGGCCATCCGTTTCGGCGGATGGCCCACACGTCGTTAAGGAGCTTTTTTCGTGCCCACGCCGCCTCGCCGTTCGTCGTCGCCTTCGGGCCGCCCGGATCGCGCCGGCCGCCCCGCGCGGTCGGGCCGCCCCGCGTCTGCGGGTCGGCCGGATCGATCGCGGGATGCTGGCCGAGCTCCTCGCGATGGCGAGCGCGCTCCGCGCGACACGAATCGTCCCCCGCGCGATACGGATCGCGGCCAGCGGCGCCGCCCGGTCGAGCCGCAGCTGCCCGACGACATCGCCGCCCGGGACCTCGACCGGTCGACCCGGGCCGGGCTACGCAGCCTCCCGGACGAGCTCGCGGAGAAGATCGCTCGCCACCTGGTCGCCGCCGGCCGAGCGCTCGACGAAGACCCAGAGCGGGCCGCGGCGCACGCCCAGTTCGCCCGCAGCCTGGCGCCGCGGCTCGCGGTCGTCCGCGAGGCAGCCGGCGTGACCGCCTACTACTGCGCCGACTACGCGCAGGCCCTCGCGGAGCTTCGAGCGGTACGCCGGATGACCGGTGACCCGTCGTACCTGCCGATGATGGCGGACAGTGAGCGAGGCCTGGGCCGACCGGAGCGGGCGCTCGAGCTGCTCGCCGACCCGGCTGCCAGCCGGCTCGATCCTGCCGGCCGGGTCGAGCTCAGCATCGTCGCCTCCGGGGCCCGACGTGACCTCGGCCAGCCCGACGCCGCCGTCCTCGCGCTGCAGGGGCCGGCGCTGGACAGCGCCACTGTCGAGCCCTGGACGGCTCGGCTTTGGTACGCCTACGCGGATGCGCTGCTCGATGCCGGGAGGACCGACGATGCCCGGCGCTGGTTCGCCTCGGTTGCGGCGATCGACGAGGATGACGAGACCGACGCCGAGGAACGACTGGCCGCGCTCGGCGAGAGCTAGTCGCCCGTGGCCGCGTCGGCCTCGAGCTTGTCGAGCCACCGGTTGATGCCGGCGATGTTGGCCGCGGTCGAGCTGAGCGCCTCGAACTTCTCGTCGAGCTCGGGATCGGTGTACAGCCGCCCGTAACGCTCGGCCGTGCGTTCTCTCAGCATCGTCACCGCGTGGTCGAGATCGAGGTTGTCCAGCCTGGTCTGCCGCACCCCGTCGACCCAGTCCTTGAGCTCCTCGGCGGCCTGCTCGAGTGCCGGCCCGACGACGTCGACCGGGCCGAAGTGGCTGAACAGCAGCCGGTCGGGTGCCAGATCGGCGAAGTGCCGCAACGACACCAGCGCGGTGTCCAGATCGAAGTCCGGCGGTGGCGTCGACGGCCGGATCGCCCCGGTCTCCGGGATGAAGATGCCGGCGGCGTCCCCGACGTAGAGATCCCCGGTCTGCGAGTCGAGCAAGCCCACGTGGTGCTGCGCGTGCCCGGGGGAGTAGTACGTCGTCAGCTGCCGACCTCCGCCGAGGTCGACCAATCCGATGTCGCCGACGCTGCGGATCCGGCCCGCATCCGTCGCGAGCAACGGCCCGAACACCGAATCCATCAGCGAGCCGAACACCTGCCGGGCGCTGTTCATCAGGCGGGTCGGGTCAACCAGGTGGCGGGCGCCACGCTCGTGCACGACCACGTCCGCGTTCGGGTACGCCGCGGCGATGTCTCCGACGCCGCCGGCATGGTCGAGGTGGATGTGGGTCACGGCGACCGTCGCGAGGTCGTTGGGTCCGATCCCGAGCGAGTCAAGCGCCTCCCGAACCGCCGGTGCGGATCTCGCCGTCCCGGTCTCCACGAGGCACGGCCGGTCGCTCGCGATGAGGTAACCCGCGGTGATCCCCTGGTAGCCCGACATCAGCGTGTCGATGGCGTAGACGTCGTCGCCCAGCGAAGTCACGACCGGCTCGATCCTCGGTGGCTCCACGTCGTCCACAGCACGCTCCCGAGCGTCCGGCGTCCACAACCTGCCCCGGCCACCGGCGACTCGGCGACCTGGTCACCGATCCTAGGGACGACGACTGGGATCGGAGGGATCTGGTGGGTGCAGCACGATCTGGCGACGCGGCGAACGCGGAACCGTTGACGGTCCACGACAACCGCGTGAGCATCACCGGGCGCGTGTCGTCGGCAGCCTTGTCGCGGACCATGCCGAGTGGCGACGAGATGGTGACCTGGCGGGTGGTCGTCGACCGCCCGCCGAGCAAGGGGCCCGGGCCGGCCTTCGACGTCGTCGACTGCGTGGCCTGGGGAGCGCGGGTTCGGCGCGCCGTACTGTGCTGGACCGTCGGCGACATCGTCGCGCTCGATGGCGCGCTGCGCCGACGATTCTGGCGGTCACCGGGAGGCTTGCAGTCCCGCTGTGAGATCGAGGTCCGCACCGCCCGTCGGGTCGCGACGTCGACCGGACCGGTCAAGCGTCGGCGAAAGCCCGCATGAGCAGTCCGGTTGCCGGCTTCGGGACGAACAGCGTCGACTTCCGTGGCATCCGGTCGCCCTCAGCCGCCACTGCGGCGACGTCAGCGACCGGGGTCGGGTTCAACAGCAGCGCGACTCCACCGGTGCTGCGCGCAGAGTTCAGCGCCGACTCGACGTCATGGTGGAACTCCACGACCTGCTCGTTGTCATCGAGTCCCCACAGCTCGCTGATCAGGTAGCCGTGCGCGACAGCGACGTCCAACGCGCGCCACGCGGCTGAGCGATCCGCCGGCAACGCTGCCTCGACAGCCTGGCGATCCGGGTCGGTGAGCAGCCATGCCTGCTCGCCGTCGCTGATGACGAACGCGGTGCCCTGCTTGCCGGCGGTCGCGAGCGCGTCAGAAGCGTCGTCGACGCCGGGCAGCGCGGTGACCGTGAAGCCGGATCGCGCCCGCTCCACGGCCTCGGCGGCGCTCAAGCTGGGCACCGCCCGGTGGATCGCGTGCACCTGCGGGCCGAACGCGGAGCCATCCACCAAGAAGGCCAGGCCTAGGTCCCAGGGTCCGGTACCCGCCCCGTCGGCATGACGCTGCGCCTGGTAGGCCAGGAACGTCGCGTACCGGTGATGCCCGTCCGCGATCACGGCGCGCCGGTCGTGGAGGTCGGCGGCCACCTCGGACAGGGTCGCCGGGTCCGTGATCGCCCAGACCCGGTGCCGGACGCCGCCCGGGTCGGACACGTCCGCGATCGGCGGCTCGCGGTCGGCGGTCGCGACGACCTGGCTCGCCGGGCCGTCCCCGTCGTACACCAGCATGATCATCTCGAGATCCGCCTCGGTGGCAGCCGTGAGCGCCAGCCGGTCGGCGACGGTGCCCGACATCGTGTTCTCGTGGGGGAGCACGATGCCGTCCTCCGCCGGTGAGAGCCCGAGCGCCCCGACCAGGCCACGCTGGACATGACCGGCGGCCTGCTGCTCGTAGACGTACACGGCCGCGGTCGCATCCGCGGCCAGCGACCCGTCCAGGCGCCAAGCGGCCAGGGTTGCGGCGGCCGTCGCGTAGCGCTCGTCGCCGCCGCGGGGCAGCGTGAGCCGGACCACGTTGTGCGGATCGCGAGCCTCCAGCGCGTCGCGCTCAGCGTCGTCGATGACGTCGTACGGTGGCGCGACGACAGCGCCGACGTCCACGTGGGCGGCGTCGTAGCGCAGCGCGCGGAACGGCGCGAGGACGAGGCCGTCGGGTCGCGGAACACCGGGCGGCACGGGGTCGTTGAGCATCCGGTGATGGTACGGCGCGAAGCCCCGTCGCTGCCGACCGGAAGTCAGGGGATGAAGGAGCGGACCATGACAGAGCAGCCCAACTCGGTCCCAGCGGATGCGGTCCCAGCGGATGCGGTCCCCGCGGGCGAGGTCTACGACTGGTATCGCCGCGGTTGCGAACTGCTTGAGCGCGGGGATGCCGCGGCCGCGGCGGTTCTGTTGTCCCGAGCGGTCGCCGTCGAGCCCGGTTCCCACTCGCTGCGGGAGGCACTCGCGCGGGCGCAGTACGCGTGCCGTGACTACGAGGCGGCGCGTGAGAACTTCGCAGCTATCGTCGCGGTCGAGCCCAGCGACGACTACGCGCACTTCGGCCTCGGCCTAGCGACGCGGCAGATCGGCGACCTCGACAAGGCTGTCGAGCATCTCGCGCTCGCGGTGGCGATGCGACCAGACAACAAGCACTACGGGACGGCGTTGAACGCGGTCCGGGTGGCTCGGCAGCGCACAGCGACCCGATGAGGTCGAGCGACGGGCCGCTTCTCGACGAGCACGACCTGCTGCTCCTCGATCTCGACGGGGTGCTGTACCTGGGAGACCAGCCGGTCGAGGGCGCCGTGGCAGCACTCCAGGTCGTCCGTGAGCGGGGGGTGGCCGTGGCGTTCGTCACGAACAACGCGGCCCGGACTCCAGAAGCGGTCGCCGCCCAACTCGACCATATGGGAGTGCGGGCAACCGCGGACGAGGTGGTCACGTCGCCGATGGCGGCCGCTCGCCTGCTCGCCGGTGATCTCGAACCGGGCGCGGCCGTGTTGGTGGTCGGCGGTGAAGGGGTCCGGCAGGCGCTTGTGGCGGTCGGGCTCCGACCGGTAGCCAGCGCCGCCGACGAGCCGGTCGCCGTCGTGCAGGGCTGGGCGCCGGAGGTGGGGTGGCCGATGCTGGCGGAGGGGGCGGTGGCGATCCGGGCTGGTGCGCGGTGGGTCGCCACGAACCTCGATGCGACCCTGCCGTCACCTCGCGGCCCGCTTCCCGGCAACGGATCCATGGTCGCCGCCCTGGCTACCGCCCTCGGCCGCCGACCCGAAGCCGTGGGAAAGCCGGAACCGGCATTGTTCGAGACCGCTCGAGCGCTGGTATCGGGCGACCGCCCGCTCGTGGTCGGCGATCGGCTCGACACGGACATCGCCGGTGCCCGCGCCGCCGGTCTCCCCGGCCTGCTCGTGCTCACCGGCGTCTCGTCGCCGACCGATCTCCTAGCGGCCGGCCCCAACCAGCGCCCCGACTACGTCGGCCGCGACCTATCGGCCCTCACAGCAACCCACCCGGCAGTCGACGTCGATGCAGACGGAACATCGACCCACTGCCACGGCTGGACGCTGACGCGCTCTGGAACCAGCATCCACATCTCGCCACCAACGGACACGGGCAAGGGGGACGGCCTAGACGGCCTGCGAGCCCTCGCCGCCCTGGCCTGGACAGCTGACCCACCCGATGCAGAATCGCTCAAAGCCGCATTAACCGAACTCGACCTCAACTGAACCCAGAGACCTTTGCTTCTGTCTCGTTCTAGGTGCGCGGAGCCGGTCCTCCGCCCCGAGGCAACCCAGGAGGGGATCAGAGCCCGACGAGCGCGCGCAGTCGCAACATGTCCCGCATCGGAGCCGAGATCTGGATCCGCCCCCGCAACCACGCCTGCATCAGATCGTCCTCGCCGTTGGCCAAGGCGAGGAGGTCATCGCTGTCCACCGTGACCTTGACCTCGGTGTCCGCCGGGATCTCCCCGACCGGCGACGCAGGGGCGAGACCGTGGACGCCGTCCTCGTCCAGCCGAGCGACGTATACGACGTCGAGGTCCTTGATCCGGCAGGCCACCCGGCGGGACGGGACGTGCCGGGAACGCAGCTCGGGATCGACCTCGGCCAACCAGGTAGCGAGTCGGCGCAGGGCGCGCTCGCAGTCCTTGACGGTCGCCATTTCCTCGATCTTCCCATCAGCAACGACGCCGACCCGTTCTGGACCTATCGCATGTGGCGGCGCGGCTCGGCACGTTAGCGCACCGGGCGCCGCGGGTCGGCTAGCGTTCGGTCGATGGAGCAACCCTTGGGCGAGCCTCCCGCTCGCACCGGCATCACCGCGGCCGACGACGCCCTGGACCGGCTCGACACGCTGGCCGAGGCGCCGCTGGACACCCACGTGGAGATCTTCGACGAGGTCCAGCGTCGGCTGCACGAGGGGCTCGCTGAGCTCGACGACGGCCAGTGAGATGGCACGTAAGACCCGTCTCGACGCCGAGCTGGTTCGTCGCGGACTCGCCCGGTCGCGCCAGCATGCCGTGACGCTGGTGACGGACGGGAAGGTGAAGGTCGGCGGCCTGACGGCGACGAAGGTGGCGACCGCGGTCGACCCCGCCACGCCCGTCGCCGTCGCCATGGAAGCGGGCGACGATGTCGTTTCACGCGGCGCCCACAAGCTCGCGGGTGCGTTCGACGCGTGGCCCGACCTGGTCGTCGAGGGCCGTCGATGCCTGGACGCAGGCGCCTCCACCGGCGGATTCACCCAGGTGCTGGTGCGCCGCGGCGCAGCGACCGTCGTGGCGGTCGACGTGGGCTACGGGCAGCTCGCCTGGTCGTTACGCAGCGATGACCGGGTGGTCGTGCTCGAACGCACTAACGTGCGCGAACTGACCCCCGATGCGATCGGCGGCGTGGTCGACCTCGTGGTGGCTGACCTCTCGTTCATCTCGCTGACCGTGGTGCTTCCGGCACTGCACCGGTGCCTGGTCGCAGACGGGGATGCCGTCTTGATGGTCAAGCCGCAGTTCGAGGCCGGCCGGGAGGCGGTCGGATCTGGCGGTGTGGTCCGGGATCCGGAGGTTCGGATCGCCGCTGTGACCAAGGTTGCGCAGGCGGCTGCGGAGCTCGGTCTCGGCACCCGGGCCGTCGTGGCCAGCCCGCTCCCAGGACCATCGGGCAATGTCGAGTACTTCCTGTGGCTCACCGCGGCTGCGCCGAGCCCCGTCGACGAGATGATCCGCCTCGCGGTGGATAGGGGACCTCAGTGAGCGGCCGCCGGATCCTGCTCGTCGCGCACACCGCGCGGCCGAGCGCGATCAGCGTCGCCCAGCACCTGACCCGACGGTTGGTGAAGGCGGGCGTCGCCGTGACCGTCCTGGATGACGAGCGCGAGGCGCTGGACTGCGACGACGCGATCGGCGTGGCCTCGGACGGGCCGCACGAGGGGCTCGAGATGCTGATCGCGCTAGGCGGCGACGGCACGCTGCTGCGAGCGGCGGAGCTGGCACGGGCCGGCGGGACGCCGCTGCTGGGCGTCAACCTGGGCCACGTGGGCTTCCTGGCCGAAGCGGACCCGGTCGACCTCGACGTCACGACTGAACGAATCCTGTCCCGGGAGTACGACGTTGAGGAGCGTTTCACGCTCAACGTCGACGTGATTCGTGACGGGGCGAAAGTCGACTCGGACTGGGCGCTCAACGACGTCTCGGTCGAGAAGGCGGCGCGGGAGCGGATCATCGACCTGCTGCTGGAGATCGACGACCGGCCACTGTCGCGCTGGGGCTGCGACGGCATCATCTGCGCCACACCGACGGGGTCGACGGCATATGCCTTCTCGGTGGGTGGTCCCGTGGTGTGGCCCGAGGTGCAGGCGATGATGGTCGTGCCGATCAGTGCCCATGCCCTGTTCGCCCGCGCACTGGTGCTCAACCCCGACTGCACGGTCGCGATCGAGGTGGCCGACCGCCACAGCTCGGCGGTGATGTTCTGCGACGGCCGTCGTACCCACGAAATCCTTCCGGGAGATCGCATCGAGGTGTCCCGCAGCGACCTGCCAGTGCGGCTGCTGCGGCTGCGTAGCGCGCCGTTCACCGACCGACTGGTGGACAAGTTCCAGCTGCCGGTCCAGGGGTGGCGCGGCCGCGCCGATGAGGCCTGACCGGCGGCGCGCCTGGCCGCTCCGGCCGCGACTCGGCCGTAGGCTCGGGCCGTGCTCCTCGACCTGCGAATGCGCGGTCTAGGCGCTATCGATGACGTCACACTGACGCTGGGCGATGGCTTCACCGCGATCACCGGGGAGACCGGTGCCGGCAAGACGATGCTGCTCACCGGGTTGGCACTACTGCTCGGCGGCAGGGCGGACGCCGGGCTGGTGCGCCAGGGTCATCCCCGTGTCGAGGTCGAAGGGCGCTTCCGGGTCCCCGAGACCGGGCCGATCGCCGAGCTGGTCCGCGACGCCGGTGGCGATCTCGACGGTGACGAGCTGCTGATCGTCCGGACGATCGGAACCGACGGCCGGTCCCGCGCGCACCTCGGCGGCCGCAGCGTCCCGGTGTCGACCCTGTCCGCGCTCGCCGAGGACCTGGTCAGCGTCCACGGCCAGTCCGACCAGCGCGGCCTGCTGCGCGCCTCCGTGCAGCGCGGCGTGCTTGACAGCTACGCCGGCGACGCGGTCTCCGGACCGCTCGCGACGTACCGGGAGCGGTTCGCCGACCTCACCGCAGTGCAGCACGAGCTGGCAGCGGTCACCGGCCATCGCCGGGAACGGGTCACTCAGGCCGATGCGTTGCGTCACGGGCTCGCCGACATCGACGCTGCGGCGCCTGCGGCGGGGGAGGACGTGGCGTTGCGCGACGAGCTCCGGCGCCTGTCGCACGTGGATGCGCTCCAGCGGTCGGCGAGCGTGGCCCACCAGTTGCTGAGCGGCATCACCGCGACCGACCCCGGCGACCAGGACGCGCTGTCGCGGATCAGCGCCGCACGCCACGAGCTGGAGACCGCGGCCGGCCACGACGCCGCGCTGGATGCGCTCGCGACGCGGCTGGCGGAGGCGTCGTACCTGCTCGCGGATCTCGCCGCCGACCTCGGGGGATACTCCGATGGTCTCGATGCCGACCCGCTCCGGCTAGCCGCGATCCACGACCGACTGGCCGTGTTCGGCGGCCTTACCCGCCGCTACGGCGACACCATCGATGAAGTACTCGCCTGGGCCGAGCAGGCCCGGGAGCGGCTCACCGACCTGGACGACGATGACAGCCGGGTGCAGCAGCTAACGGAACGCCGCGACGCCTTGTTGCAGCAGCTGACCGACAGCGCCACTGAGCTATCGGACGCCCGGCGGGCTGCGGCGACCCGGCTGAGCCAGGCCGTCGGAGCCGAGCTCGAGGGCCTCGCGATGCCCAACGCCTCGTTGGTCGTCGCGGTACGACGGCGCCCCGACCCACACGGCCTCGTCGTCGAGGGCGACCCGGTCGCGTTCGGCCAGTGGGGCGTGGACGATGTGGAGCTGCAGCTGGTGCCCCACGCGGGTGCACCCGCCCGGCCGCTTCACAAGGGCGCATCGGGTGGCGAGCTCTCGCGGGTCATGCTGGCCCTCGAGATCGTGCTGGCGGGCGCCGACCCGGTGTCCTGCTTCGTGTTCGACGAGGTCGATGCCGGCGTCGGTGGCCGGGCGGCGGTCGAGGTTGGCCGGCGGCTCGCCGGGCTGGCCCGCACCGCCCAGGTCGTCGTGGTCACCCACCTGCCGCAGGTCGCCGCGTTCGCCGACCACCACGTGGTCGTGGCCCGCTCGGAGCGGGACCACATCGTCTCCAGCGACGTCGAGGTGGTGGACGGTGAGGGCCGGCTCCGGGAGCTGTCCCGGATGCTCGCGGGCCTCGAGGACTCGGCGTCAGCGCGCGACCACGCCGAAGAGCTCTTGGCCACCGCAACGGCGGCGAAGAGCACCGTCGGATGACGGGCCACATCCGGCACCTCTGGCAGACTTCGGGGCGATGAGGCTCGCCACGTTGCGCCGGGCCCGGGCCGGCGATCGGCCGCCGGGCATCGTCGGCGCGGTCCGGGTCGACCGTCGTACCAAGCAGCTCACCCGGCGCATGCGCAGCGGTGAGATTGCCGTCATCGACCACATCGACCTCGACCGAGTCGCAGCCGAAGCCCTGGTGAACGCTCAGGTCGCGGCGGTCGTCAACGTCGCGCCGAGCATCTCCGGGCGCTACCCGAACCTCGGGCCGGACATCCTGCTGTCCGCGGGCGTCCCGCTGCTCGACGCCGTGGGCAACGACATCTTCGGCGCGCTGCGCGAGGGCGACACAGTGCGGCTCTGCGAGGACACCCTCTACGCGATGGACGGGTCGGTGCTCGGCAAGGGTGAGCGGCAGACCGTCGAGTCGGTCGCGGTAGCCATGGCAGACGCCCGCGCCGGACTGGCCGTCCAGCTCGAGGCGTTCGCGGCCAACACCATGGAGTACCTGCGCCGGGAACGCGACCTGCTGCTCGACGGTGTCGGCGTGCCGGACATCAGGACCAACCTGGACGGTCGGCATGTCCTGGTCGTCGTGCGCGGCTACTCCTACCGTGAAGACCTGATCGCGCTGCGGCACTACGTCCGGGAGTACAAGCCGATCCTGCTCGCGGTGGACGGCGGCGCCGACGCGCTGCTCGAGGCGAACCTCACCCCAGACCTCATCGTCGGTGACATGGACTCCGTCACCGACGAAGCGCTGGGCTGCGGGGCGGAGATCGTCGTACACGCCTACCGTGACGGTTCTGCGCCGGGCCTGGCACGGGTTCAGGCGCTCGGGATCGACCCGGTCGTGTTCCCCGCGGCGGGCACGAGCGAAGACGTGGCGCTGCTGCTCGCCGACGAGAAGGGCGCGTCCCTCATCGTGGCGGTGGGCACGCACGCCACCTTGGTCGAGTTCCTCGACAAGGGACGTTCCGGCATGGCCAGCACGTTCCTCACCCGGCTCCGGGTCGGCGGCAAGCTGGTGGATGCCAAAGGCGTGAGTCGGCTATACCGCAGCCGGATCTCCGCGCTCAGCCTGGTGCTGCTCGTCCTCGCCGCCGTCGCGGTGTTTGTCGTCGCCCTCACCGTCACGCCCGGCGGCCAGCTGTACCGCGAGTTCGCCTCCACGGACTGGCACCACTTCACGGGCTGGGTCCGAGGTCTGCTGTAGATGATCGATTTCCGGTACCACGTGGTCTCGATCGTCGCGGTGCTCCTCGCATTGGCGCTCGGGCTGTTCCTGGGCAGCACGACGCTGCAGGGCCGGGTCTTCGACGACCTGAAGGGCCGCGCCAACACGGTGACAAAGGACAATCACGTGCTGACCGGCCAGCGTGACCTGGCCCGCAAACAGCTGAGCCGGGCCCAGCAGTTCGACGCCGCATTGCAGCCGCAGGCCGTCGCGGAGCAGCTCTCCGGCGAGACCGTCGCAGTCGTCAGCGCGCCGGGCGTATCCGGCAGCGACCGTTCCGCAGTCCTGACCGTGCTGAGCCAGGCCGGCGCCCAAGTGACGGCCGACGTGCGGTTGTCCTCGTCGTACACCGATCCCGGCGAGTCTGCCGAGCTCGGGCAGCTGGCCAAGGAGCTCCCCGGCCGGCAGCCGAGTGCGCCGACGAGTGGCGCGGCGGCAGCCGACGCGAAGCTGGCGAGCGTGCTCGTGACTCGCCCGGCGCGAACGGCGGTGTCGCCGGCCCGGATCGCGCAGGTCCTGGACGCCTTCTCGGCCGGAAAGCTGTTGTCGGTGTCCGGCAACACCCCGACCCGACAGGCGGCCCTCGGTCTGCTGCTCGTCCCGGCCGGAGATACCGGTACGCCGACCGCGACCCTGCGCGAGCAGAGCGAGATCCTGCTCACCATGGCCCACGACCTCGGAACCTCCGGCGAAGGTGCCGCCGTCGCCGGGCCCACGCCGGTGACCGGCGTACCCGGCGTCCTCGACGAGGCGCGCGGCTCCGAGGGACCGATCATCAAGGGCGTGTCCACCGTGGATTCCTACGACGTGGCAGCCGGCCGGATCGCGATCGTGCTCGCCCTGGGCGCGGCACTGGATGGCACGGCCGGCGCGTACGGTCCGGCGGTGCCGTCCGGTGCGGCGCTGCCGTCTCCCAGCCCGACGCCGTGAGCGTGGCCGAGCCGGCGCGAGGGGTTCCGGTGACGGTGGCAGCGTTGGTCACCATGGCCGCCTGGCGGGTGCTGCGAGGCCGGCCGCCCGGTGGCGCAGCCCGCTGGACCCGGTCGAACTTCCGCGGTGAGCCGGTGTCCCTGACGCTGGGGCCGGCGGTCGCTCTTGGCACTCTCGCTGGTCTCGTCGTTGCCGGGCCTCGAGACCGCAGAGCCGGCGTCCTGCTCGTCATCGCGACCGCCGGCGTCGGTGGCTACGACGACCTGTACGGCGACCGCCACGCGCGCGGGCTACGCGGTCACCTGCGGGCGCTTCGCGACGGCCGGGTGACGACCGGGATGGTCAAGCTGGTCGGCCTGGTGTCGGCAGCGGCCACCGCGGACCTGCTGCGCCACCAGCGCCCCGTCGTCGTCGCCGTCGACAGCGTCCTGGTTGCCGGCACCGCCAACCTCGTCAACCTGCTGGACCTGCGGCCAGGTCGGGCCGGCAAGGTGAGCGCAATCAAGGCCGCTGCCTTGATGGCCGGAGGTGACACCGGCCCGGCGGCCGCCGCGTTGGGTGCCGCGATCGCCGCGCTTCCGCCGGATCTAGGCGAGCACGGGATGCTGGGCGACTGCGGCGCCAACACGCTGGGTGCGCTGCTCGGCTGGTCCGCCTGCCGGACGGTCCCGCCGGTCGGGCGGCTGCTGCTGGCGGCCGCGGTCGTGGCGCTCACCCTGGCAGGGGAGCGGGTGAGCTTCAGCGCCGTGATCGATGCGCACCCGGCACTGCGAGGACTCGACCGGGCTGGGGCGGCCCCCCGGTGACGCCGGGGAGCCGCCGACCGATCGCACAGGGGGTCGCGTCGGCCGCCTTGCTGATCGCCGCGGTCACCGTGCTGGCCCGGCTGATGGGATTTGCCCGCGTCATTGTCTTCGCCCGCACCGTCGGGCCGAGTTGCCTCGGCGATACGTACTACACCGCCAACACGCTGCCCAACATCGTGTTCGACATCGTCGCTGGCGGTGCCCTGTCGAGCCTGGTGGTCCCGGTCCTGGCCGCTCCAGTGGCCGACGGCGACCAGACCGCCGTGGACCGGATCGCGTCGGCGCTGCTCACCTGGGCCGGCAGCATCCTCGTCCCGGTCGCGCTGGTCGGAGCGTTCCTGGTCCACCCGATGATGCGGCTGCTGGTGGGTAACGGTCATGCCGGGTGTTCGGCAGCGGCCGAGGTGGCGGTTGGCGCTCGCATGCTGCTGGTCTTCTTGCCACAGATCGTGTTGTACGGCATTGGGGTGATCCTGGCCGGGATCCTGCAGGCCCACCGACGGTTCCTGGGGCCGGCGCTCGGCCCGTTGCTGTCGAGCCTGGTGGTGGTCGGCGCGTACTCGCTGTTCGCCGCGGTGTCGTCTCGTCGAGAAACCGATCTGTCGACATTGACGCGCGGGCATGAGCTGATCCTGAGCGTGGGAACGACGCTCGGCGTGGTCGCGCTGGTGCTGCCGCTGCTCGTCCCGACGGCGCGGATCGGGGTCCGGCTGCGTCCGACGTACCGGTTTCCCGACGGCGTATCGGCCATTGTCTGGCGGATGGCGCTGTCCGGGGCGCTGGTGCTCGGCAGTCAAGACTTGGCGACCGCCGTCGTGATCCGGCTGACGAACGTCCAAGGGAGTGCCGGCGCAGTCGTCCTCTACAACCTGGCCTGGACGGTATTCGTCCTCCCCTGGGCGGTTCTGGCCGTGCCGCTCGCGACCAGCGCCTTCCCGGGGCTGACCGCAAGCTGGCAGCGTGGCGACGGGGAGCGGTACGCCGCAACGACGGCCAGCACGGTCCGGGTGTTGCTCGTGGCGGTAGCCGCCGCCGCCGCGATGATGGTGGTCACGGCTGGACCGGCCTCACGAGTCGTGGTTCTCGGCGCGCCTGGGGGAGCAGCCCCGGTCGTTCTGGCGCGAGGCCTGGTCTGCTTCGCCCCCGGCCTGCTGGCCTACTCCCTGATGGCGCTGCTGTCCCGCGCGCTGTACGCGCAGGGCGACGCCCGCAGCCCCGCGTTCGCGACGGCAGCGGGCTGGCTGGTCGCGATCGTCGTTGACATCGTGCTGGTGGCGGCGTTGCCGGCGACATGGGCGGTGGCCGCAGTCGGGATCGGGAGCTCCGTCGGCCTGAGTCTCGCCGCCGGGTGGATGCTCCTGATCCTTCGGCGGTCGGCGGGTAGTCAGTCGTTGGCCGGGACGCGGCGATCCTCCCTGGCGGCAGCGGTGGGAGTCGTGGTGTCCATCAGCCTCGGGGCCCTGGTGGCGGGGGCGTTCCCCAGCGGCGGTGTCGCTCACAACCTGGTGGTCGTCGTCGTCCTCGCCGCCCTGGTCGGGGTGGCTTACCTCGCCGTCGTCCAGGCGCTGGACCGGTCGACCGTGCGCCTCATCGCAACCCGGGTCCGGTGGCGCCGTGCCTGACCAGCCCAGAGTGATCCTCGTCGTCGCCGAAGTGGCCGGAGGCATCGCTGTCCACGTGACGCAGCTCGCGTTGGGGCTCAAGGGTCTCGATGTCGACGTGACGGTGATAGCGCCGACGCGCTCCCTGGCCGCCCTGACGCCGCTCGACGGGGTCACGGTAATCGTCGCCCCGGTGGGTTCGCTGCGGCCGTGGGCCTGGTGGTCGGTACGCCGCCAACTCCGGCGGCTGGCGGGACCGGGCGCCGTCGTCCATGCCCACGGGTTGCGGGCCGGCGCCAGCGCGGCCGGCGCCACCAGGGGTGCGCGGCTGGTCGTGACCTGGCACAACGCGGCGCTCGGCAGCCGGGTCCGGCGTAGCGTTCACGCCGCGCTCGAGCGCAGGGTGGCTCGCCGCGCCGACGTGACGCTGGCGGCGTCGGGGGACCTTGCCGCTCGGGCGCGCCGAGCGGGCGCCGGCGACGTGCGCTCGGTGCTGGTGGGCTCGCTGACGGTTGCCCCCGCTCGGAGCCGGGACGAGGTCAGGGCGAGCCTGGGTGTCCCCGCACCAGCCGAGCTGGTCCTCGCGGTGGCCCGGCTGCACCCGCAGAAGCGGTTGGACGTCCTCGTCGATGCCGCGGCGTCCTGGAACCGGTCTGGTGACGCGCCCCGGGAAGTCATCGTGGCTGGCGACGGGCCGCTGCACGCCGAACTGTCCGAGCAGATCGCGTGCACCCACGCGCCGGTCACGCTGCTAGGCGCTCGCCACGACGTCGCCGACCTGCTGGCTGCCGCGGACGTCGCGGTGCTGACCAGCGAGTGGGAGGCGAGGTCGCTCGCCGCCCAGGAAGCGCTCCGGGCCGGCGTCCCATTGGTGTGCACACCGGTCGGCGGCCTGCCCGACCTGGTGGGGGATGCGGCCGTCCTCGTTCCGGTCGGTGACGCTTCGGCGTTGCGGGCCGCGCTCGACCGGGTGCTGGGCGACGACGACCTCCGAGCCGAGCTGATCCGTCGCGGTCGGGAGCGTGCGGCCGAGTGGCCGACGAGCCAACAAGCTGCCGCGGACATGAGAAGTCTCTACCTCGACGTGATGTCCAGCTAGCCCGAGCGGAATCACTGCGGAATCCGGCGACACGCCCAGCGGACTACGCGGGGTGCCGTCGTACCGCTGCAGTGTCCGGCCGCTGTATCGTGAAGACCCGTAGATCGAAGCGACGCACCGGGTCGGTCGGTGGCGCGCTCAACCTGCGGGAGGCCCGGTGGCTCGGTCGGCCAGTTCCTCGGATCACACGGTCCGGCACGTGTTCGTCACCGGCGGCGTCGCCTCCAGCCTCGGTAAGGGTCTCACCGCCTCCAGCCTCGGCCGGCTGCTGAAGTCCCGCGGCCTGCGGGTCACCATGCAGAAGCTCGATCCGTACCTCAACGTCGACCCCGGCACGATGAACCCGTTCCAGCACGGCGAGGTGTTCGTCACGGC
>DATAVK010000071.1:0-28352 GCA_036267755.1 Mycobacteriales bacterium | reverse complement strand
CGACAAGGGCGAGTCCGGGCCGGTGTTCACCCCGGACGGGTCGCTGCTCTTCCGGTCCCGACGGGCCGGCGAAGAGGACGACGACCCGCCCGCACTCTGGCTGCTCCCGGCCGGCGGCGGCGAGGCGCGCCAGTTGCTGCGGCCGGCCGGCGGCGTCGGTGGCGTCGCGGTCGCCCGCGACGCGGGCACGGTCGTCATCGTGTCGTCGCGGTTCGCCGACTCGAAGGACGACAAGCAGGAAAAGGAACGGCGCAAGGCGCGCAAGGACGCGAAGGTCGCAGCCGTCCTGCACGAGTCGTCGCCGATCCGCTACTGGGACCACGACCTCGGTCCGGATCAACCGCACCTGCTGCTGCTCGACTTGCTCGACTCGCTCGATTCGACCGGCGACGACGAGGACCTAACCCGCGACCTCACCCCCGACCCGGGGCCCGCGCTCGACGAGCAGCCGACCCTGCTGACCCCCGACGGCCGCACCGTTGTCACCGGGTGGTCCGAGCTGGACTCGCCGGGGTACCGGCGGTCGGCGATCGTCGGAATCGATGTCGCCGACGGCCACCGCCGGACGATCGCTGCCGACCCGGACGCCCACTTCGGGCTGTTCGACGTTTCCCGTGACGGCCGCAACGCGGTCTATGTCCGCGAGACCGATCCGACGGTCGACCTGGCACCGAGCCTCAGCCTCTGGCTGGTCGACATCGCTTCCGGCGAGCGTCGGCAGCTGGCCGCTGACGCGAGCCTGTGGCCAGCCTCGGCGACGTTCTCCGTCGACGGCTCCGCGGTCTTCGTGACCTCCGACGACCACGGTCATCACAACGTGTTCCGGGTCGACGTCGACACCGATCAGGTCGAGCGCGTGACCCGCACCGGCCACTACAGCTCGCTGTCCGTCGCCCCCGACGGCCTGATGCTCTATGCCCTGCGCGACCACATCGACTCGCCCGCTCGCCCGGTCCGGATCGACGCGACGGCCGTCGACGGCGACCCGGTCGAGCTGCTCGCCCCGGGAGCGGTCGTGATCCCCGGGCGGCTGGAGGACATCAGCGTCACCGTCGAGGACGGCACTACTGTGCGGTCCTGGCTCACCCTCCCGTCGCATGCCTCGGCTGAGAACCCGGTGCCGTTGCTGCTGTGGATGCACGGCGGGCCGGTCAGCTCCTGGAACAGCTGGTCATGGCGATGGAACCCGTGGCTGATGGTCGCCAAGGGGTATGCCGTGGTCCTGCCCGACCCGGCGCTGTCGACCGGTTACGGCCACGCCATGGTGCAGCGCGGCTGGAAGCAGTGGGGTGGGACGCCGTACACCGATCTGATGACGGTCACCGACGACGTCGAGGCCCGGCCCGACATCGACGCGTCGCTGACCTCGGCCATGGGCGGGTCCTACGGCGGCTACCTCGCCAACTGGGTCGCCGGGCACACCGACCGGTTCAGATGCCTGGTCACCCACGCCAGCCTGTGGTCGCTCAACGCCTTCTTCGGTACGACGGACGGCCCGGCGTACTGGGCCCGCGAGTGGGGACTGCCGGGCGAGGTGCCGGAGCAGTACGAGCAGTGGTCGCCGGACCGCTATCTCGACGCCATCACCACGCCGATGCTCGTGATCCACGGCGACAAGGACTACCGGGTGCCTATCGGCGAGGGGCTGCGGCTGTGGTGGGACCTGCAGCGCACCGGTGTCGAGGCGAAGTACCTGTACTTCCCGGACGAGGGCCACTGGGTGCTCAAGCCGGACAACGCCCGAGTCTGGTACGAGACGGTATGGGCGTGGCTGGCCAGCCATGTCCACGGCGAGGACTGGAAACGACCGGCGCTGCTCTGACCGGAAGTTAGGCTGGCGGGCGATGTCCTACCTCGACCATGCGGCGACGACGCCGATGCTGCCCGCGGCAGTCGACCTGATGGCCGAGCTGCTGGGCCAGGTCGGCAACGCCTCGTCGCTGCATGCCTCCGGTCGCCGTGCCCGCCGGATCGTCGAGGAGTCTCGCGAGACGGTGGCGGCAGCGCTGGGTGCGCGGCCGAGCGAGGTGCTGTTCACCAGCGGCGGCACCGAGAGCGACAACCTCGCGGTCAAGGGGCTGTTCTGGGCTCGTCGGGACGCCGACGCCGCCCGGACAAAGGTGCTGGTCAGTGCCGTCGAGCACCATGCCGTGCTCGACGCGGCGGTGTGGCTCACCGAGCATGACGGCGCCGAGCTGGGCATCGTCCCCGTCGGCACGACCGGCCGGGTCGAGCCGGATGCGCTCCGCGAGCAGCTAGACGCCGCGCCGGACGGCACCGCGCTGGTCTCGGTGATGTGGGCCAACAACGAAGTCGGGACCGTCGCCCCGGTCGCCGAGCTGGTGGCGGTCGCAGCTGGGTACGGCGTACCGCTGCACACGGACAGCGTGCAGGCGGTCGGGCAGCTTCCGGTGGACTTCGCGGCGAGTGGTGCGGCCGCCATGACGGTCACCGGGCACAAGCTCGGTGGTCCGGTCGGCGTCGGCGCCCTGCTGCTGGGTCGCGACATCGAGTGCACCCCGCTGTTGCACGGCGGCGGCCAGGAGCGCGACGTCCGGTCGGGGACGCTCGATGCCCCGGCGGTCGCGGCCTTCGCGCTGGCGGTCGAGACCGCGGTCAAGGAGCAGGCCGAGCGGGCCGAACGGCTCGGCACGCTGCGCGACGACCTGGTGCGCCGCGTCCTCCAGGCCGTGCCGGACGCCCAGCTCAACGGCGAGACGTCGCTCGAGGTGGACCGACGGCTCCCCGGTAACGCGCACTTCTCCTTCCCTGGCTGCGAAGGAGACGCCCTGCTCATGCTGCTCGACGCGCGCGGCGTCGAATGCTCGACCGGGTCGGCCTGCTCGGCCGGGGTCGCCCGCCCGAGCCACGTCTTGCTCGCCATGGGTCACGACGAGGAGCGGGCCCGCGCGTCGCTGCGGTTCTCGCTCGGCCACAGCACGCAGCCGGCCGACATCGACGCGCTGGCCGCGGCCATCGGCCCGGTCGTCGAGCGGGCCCGAATGGCCGGTCGAGCGGCCCGATGAAGGTCCTCGCCGCCATGTCCGGCGGCGTCGACTCCGCGGTCGCGGCCGCCCGTGCGGTCGACGCCGGCCACGAGGTCACCGGCGTCCACCTGGCGCTCTCGCCATCGCCGGCGTCGTACCGCGAGGGCGCTCGGGGTTGCTGTTCGCTGGAGGACTCGCGTGACGCCCGGCGGGCCGCCGACGTGATCGACATCCCGTTCTACGTATGGGACGTCGCCGAGCGGTTCTCCCGAGACGTGGTCGATGACTTCGTCGCTGAGTACGCCGCTGGCCGGACCCCTAACCCCTGCGTGCGCTGCAACGAGAAGATCAAGTTCGCGGCGGTGCTCGACCGGGCGCTCGGGCTCGGCTTTGACGCGGTCTGTACCGGTCACTACGCGCGGGTCGTCGACGGCGCGCTGCATCGGGCGGTCGACCCGGCGAAGGACCAGTCGTACGTGCTCGGGGTGCTGCGACCGGACCAGTTGGCCGCCGCGATGTTCCCGCTGGGCGGCTCGTTGAAGTCGCAGGTGCGCGACGAGGCGGCAGACCGTGGCCTGGCGGTGGCGACCAAGCCCGACAGCCACGACATCTGCTTCATCGCGAACGGCGACACGTCCGGCTGGCTGCGCGAGCGGCTCGGTCCGCAGCCGGGGCAGGTGGTCGACCAGGACGGCAGCGTCGTGGGAGCCCACGAGGGGGCCTACGCCTATACGGTCGGACAGCGCCGCGGCCTCGCCTTGTCGACACCGGCGAGCGACGGCCGGCCCCGCTATGTCCTGTCGGTGTCCCCGGTCTCGCGCACCGTGACGGTCGGGCCGGTCGAGCGGCTCGCGGTGGACCGGCTGGAGTGCGGGAGCCCGACCTGGTGCGGCGAGGCGCCGCCGCTGCCCATGACCGACGTGAGGGTCCAGGTCCGGGCGCACGGCGAGCCGGTCACAGCAGCCGCCGACGTGCTCGGCGACCGGCTGGTCGTCGAGGTCGGCGGCCGGCTCAGGGGAGTGGCGCCCGGCCAGACCGCGGTGCTGTACGCCGGCGACCGGGTGATCGGCTCGGCGACCATCGACAGCGCGGCCTGAACGGGTCGCTGTGGATCGGATGGCGGTGCTGCTGCGCGGCGTCAATGTCGGCGGCCATGCCAAGGTGCCGATGGCCCGGCTCCGCGAGCTGGCCGAGGAGCTCGGCTACACCGATGTCGCGACCTACCTGCAAAGCGGCAACCTGGTCGTGTCGGCCGACTCCAAGCCCGCAAAGGTCGAAGCCGCTATCGGTGAGGCGCTCCGCACGCACCTGGATGTCGACGTCGCCGTGATGGTTCGCACCCGCAAGGAGCTGGCGGCCGTCATCGACGCCAACCCGTTCGGCGACGTCACGGACCCCAAGCGGTTGCTGGTCAACTTCCTTGCCGCAGAGCCCGCAGCCAACAAGCTCCAGGCGCTGGACCCGGATGAGTTCGACCCCGAGCACTTCGAGTTCGGCGACCGCTGCATGTACCAGTCGCTACCGAACGGCGTCGGTCGATCGAAGCTGGCCACGGCGCCGTGGGACCGCCGGCTGGGAGTGCGGGGGACCGGACGCAACTGGCGCACCGTCCTGGCGCTGCGCGACCTGCTGGACCGTCACTGACAGGTCCTAGGCTGACCGGCGTGGGTGACGTACCGGTAGGGGTCGCGACCGGAATCGGGTCATTGCCCGGCGACGACATCGATGCGGCCCTGGCGATGGTGTTCGACGCGCTGCCGGACCTGCCGCACCTGCCGGAGCTCCCTGACCGCGGGCCGGGCAGCGACATGATCGGCCGGACCGCGACGAACCTCGCCGACCTGCCGGTCGACCTCCAGCCGGCTGGATGGCGGCTGGTCGGGCGTCCCGGCCTCGACGGCAGGCGAGGACGTGAGCGCCTCGACCGCGACCTCGACGCGCTGGTCCCGGTGGGCGGACCGGGGTACGACGGCCGACTCAAGGTGCAGCTGGCCGGCCCCTGGACGCTGGCGGCAGCGTTGGAGCTCCCGCGCGGCGGGCCGGTGCTGCGTGATCTCGGCGCGGTCCGCGACCTCGTCGACTCGCTCGCAGAGACCGCCCGGCGCCATCTCGACGACGTACGCCGCCGGTTGCCCGGTGCGGCGCTGGTGCTCCAGCTCGACGAGCCGAGCCTGCCCGCCGTGCTCGCCGGGCGGATCCCGACCGCCAGCGGGTTCGGTCGGGTCCATCCGGTCGAGGAGCCCGAGGCTCGAAGCGCGCTGCACCAGGTGATTGCGGCCTGCGGCGAGACGCCGGTGGTGGTGCACTGCTGCGCCGTCGACGTCCCGCTGCAGTTGCTCCGCGAGGCCGGGGCGTCCGGCATCAGCGTCGACGTGACGGGCGGCCGGCGGCTGCCCGAGAACCCGGTCGGCGAGCTGGTCGAGGCGGGGGTAGCGCTGTGGCTCGGCGTCGTACCAGCGATCGGCCCCGGGGTGGCGCCAACCCCACGTGAGGTTGCCGACCCGGTGCGCGAGTGGTGGCGGCAGGTCGGCTTTCCTGCCGACCTGCTCCCGGGCGCCGTCGCCTTCACCCC
This sequence comes from Mycobacteriales bacterium, assembly GCA_036267755.1. Lineage (GTDB taxonomy): Bacteria > Actinomycetota > Actinomycetes > JAFAQI01 > JAFAQI01 > DATAVK01. Next base: position 22,793 of record DATAVK010000071.1, on the reverse strand, counting down.
GGCCTGCGGGTTGGCTGGGGCGTCGATGGGCTGGGCCCACACGGCGTACCGGCTGCTCCAGCAGGCGACCCGCCGGCTGGTCGAGGCGCCCGACGGGACGGTCGTGTGAGCGCGCCGGACGTTCCCCCGAAGGTGGCTCGGCGGCACGCTCAGCTCAGCCAGGAGCTCGAGGACCTCGCCTACCGCTACTACATCAGCAACCAGCCGACCGTCTCGGACGCCGAGTACGACGCCAAGATGCACGAGCTGAGCGCAATCGAGGACAGCCACCCCAGCCTGCGGACGCCGAACTCGCCGACCCAGAAGGTCATGGAGACGCTGTCGACGGACTTCGCCGAGGTGCGTCATGTCCAGCGGCTGCTCAGCCTCGACAACGTCTTCACCGACGAGGAGTTCGCCGCCTGGGCCGCGCGGGCGACCCGTGAGGTCCCGGTGCCGCAGTGGCTGTGCGAGCTGAAGATCGACGGCCTGGCGGTGGACCTGGTCTACGAGGACGGCCGGCTGGTGCGTGCCGCGACCCGCGGCGACGGGGTGACCGGCGAGGACATCACCTACAACCTGCGGACCATCGAGACGGTCCCGGACCAGCTGAAGACGAAGTGGCCTCCGGCGCTGCTCGAGGTGCGGGGCGAGGTCTTCTTGCCGCATGCGGCCTTCGAGGGCATCAACGCCGCGCTGGTCGCGGAGGGCAAGCAGCCGTTCGCCAATCCGCGCAACTCGGCGGCGGGATCGCTGCGGCAGAAGGACCCGCGGGTCACCGCGACCCGGCCGCTCGCCCTGACGCTGCATGGAATCGGCGCCCGCGACGGCTTCGACCCGCCGAGCCAGTCCGCTGCCTACGCCGCCCTGCAGGAGCTGGGGCTGCCGGTCAGCAGCCGGTACCAGGTCGTTGACGACCTCGACGGCATCCACGACTACGTCGCGTACTGGGGCGAGCACCGCCACGACATCGAGCACGACATCGACGGCGTGGTCGTCAAGGTCGACTCGTTCGCGCTGCAGGACCGGTTGGGCGCGACCTCGAAAGCGCCGCGGTGGGCGATCGCGTGGAAGTACCCGCCCGAGGAGGTGACGACCCGCCTCAACGACATCACCGTCAACGTCGGCCGTACCGGCCGGGTCACGCCGTTCGCGGTGCTGGAGCCGGTGCAGGTCGGGGGAGTGACCGTCGGCACCGCCACGCTGCACAACGAGGACGAGGTACGTCGTAAGGGCGTGATGATCGGCGACACCGTCGTCGTACGCCGGGCCGGGGACGTCATCCCCGAGGTGGTCGGGCCGGTCGTGGACCTGCGCCCGAAGGACGCGCGGGAGTTCCGGATGCCCACCCGGTGCCCCGAGTGCGACACCGAGCTGACCCGGGCCGAGGGTGAGGTCGACTGGCGTTGCCCCAACACGCTGGGCTGCCCGGCGCAGCGACGCGAGGCGATCTCCCACATCGCCGGGCGCGGCGCGCTGGACATCGACGGGCTCGGCTACGAGACCGCGATCGCGTTGCTGGACAACGACCGGGTCACGGACATCGGCGACGTCTTCTCGCTGACGGCCGAGTCGTTCGAGGGGCTGCGCGGCTTCGGTCCAAAGAAGATCAAGCAGATCCTCGACGGTGTCGAGACCGCGCGACACCGGCCGCTGTGGCGGCTGCTCGTCGGGCTCTCGATCCGGCACGTCGGACCCACGGCCGCCCAGGCGCTGGCTCGCGAGCTCCGTTCGCTCGACGCGATCGCGACCGCCTCCGCCGACGAGCTCGCCGCCGTCGACGGCGTGGGGCCCACGATCGCAGCGGCGGTCGTCGACTGGTTCGCCGACGAGGGGCACCGTGAGATCGTCGCGCGCCTCACCAAGGGCGGTGTCCAGGTCCGCGAGGAGGGTGAGGCGGCGGGCCCGGGCCCGTTGCAGGGCGTGAGCGTCGTCGTCACCGGCTCGCTGGCGGCCTACAGCCGCGACGTCGCGGCCGCGGCCGTGCAGGACCTGGGCGGCAAGGTGAGCAGCTCGGTGAGCAAGGCGACCGGGTTCGTGGTGGTGGGGGAAGCCCCCGGCGCCTCGAAATATGACAAAGCGGTCAAACTCGGCGTACCGCTGCTGGATGAGGCCGGTTTCCGGGTGCTGCTCGAGCGTGGACCAGCCGCCGCAGCGGAGGTCGCCCAACCGGCCCAAACGGGGGACTGAGCGCGATTCCTCAAGATCCCCGCCGCGCTGTCGATCATGACGGGACCGGCGGGTGTCGGTCGAGATGCAGCGATTGGGGGTGACATGTCCGGGCACGACGACGACCGGAATGGTGTCCCGACCGCTGGCGCATCGGTTTTCTGGAGTTACCTCGCCCTCGTGACGGTGGTCGGCTTCGGCCTGCTCGTCATGCAGGCGTCGATGCTGACCGCCCACGACTTCACCGTCATGCGCACGGCCCTCATCGTGGTCGCTGCCCTCGTCGTCATCGGCGAGGTGCGCCCGCTGGTCATCGCCGGCATGGACGTCAACGGGGTGAGCACGTCCACCGCGTTCATCTTCGCCTTGCTGCTGTACGCCGGTCTCCCGCTCGCGCTGCTCATGCAGGCTGTCGCCATCGCGGTCGCCGACATCACGGGTCGTCGAGCCGCCTGGCGGACCGGTTTCAACATCGCGCAGTTCTCCCTGTCCTTCGGCGCGGCTCAGCTGGCCCTCGTCGCGCTGGGCCGTCACGCCAGCGCCACGCACCCGATGAACGTCAGCGGCAACGACCTGCCGGCGATTGCGCTCGCCGCCGTCGCCTACTTCGTGGTCAACAATGTCCTGGTCTCGGGCGCGCTCGCCTTGCGGACCCGGACCTCGTTCCGCAGCGAGCTGTTCGCCGACTTCGAGTTCCAGACGCTCGCCACCAGCGCGTTGCTCGGCTTGTCACCGATCATCGTGGTCGTCATGGAGCGCGGCCCGGCGCTGCTGCCGTTGCTGCTGTTCCCGCTCGGCGCGGTGTACGCGACCGCCGGCCTGACCCGCGCACGTGAGCAGCAGAGTCTCGAGGACTCGCTGACCGGGCTGCCCAACCGGCGCCACCTGGTCGCCGCGACCCAGGACGCTCTGCGCACCGCCAACGAGACGCACACCCACCTGGCGCTGTTCCTGCTCGACCTCGACCGCTTCAAGGAGATCAACGACACCCTGGGCCACCGGGTCGGCGACGAGCTGCTCCAGTGGGTCGGCACCCGGCTGACTGGGGTGATGGGCGAGGGAGCGGTCGTCGCGCGGCTCGGGGGCGACGAGTTCGCCGTGCTCGTGACCGACCTCGTCGAGCCCCGCTCCGCTCTCGACCTGGCCGAGCGGGTAGGTGCTGCGCTGGCCGAGCCGTTCCGCCACGAGGGACTCTCACACGAGATCGACGCCTCGCTCGGGATCGCACTCCACCCGCAGCACGGCAGCGACTTCGAGACGCTGCTGCAGCGCGCCGACGTGGCGATGTACGTCGCCAAGGAGAACGGCACCCGGGTGCAGGTCTACTCGAGCGAGATCGACCGTCACTCCACCGCCCGGCTCGGCATGCTCGGCGAGCTCCGCACCGCGCTGGAGAACCGCGACCTGTCCCTGCACTACCAGCCGAAGGCCGACCTGCGCACCGGAGACGTCGTCGGCGTCGAGGCGTTGCTGCGCTGGACCCACCCGGACCGGGGCAACATCCCGCCTGATGAGTTCCTGCCGCTCGCGGAGCAGACCGGCCTGATGCGCGTCATCACCCAGTTCGTCCTCGACGAAGCGCTGCGCCAGCTCTCCGAGTGGTGGCACCAGGGGCTTCGGGTCCAGACCGCGGTGAACGTCTGCGCTCGCGACCTCTACGACCGCAGGTTCGCCGAGATGCTGCAGCGCAGCATCGAGCGGTACGACGTCCCCCCACGCGCCCTGATGATCGAGGTCACCGAGAGCGTGCTGATGACCGACCCGGCTCGTGCCGCCTCGACCCTGCTCTCGCTCGCGTCACTGGGAGTCGGGGTCTCACTCGACGACTTCGGGACGGGCTACTCGTCGCTGGTGCACCTCAAGCGGCTGCCGGTCAGCGAGGTCAAGATCGACCGCTCGTTCGTGATGCGGATGGACGTCAACGAGGACGACGCGGCGATCGTGCACTCGATCATCGACCTGGCCGGCGCGCTCGGGTTGCGCACCGTCGCCGAGGGCGTCGAGACCCGGGACGCCTGGGACCGGCTCGCTGTTTACGGCTGCGACGCGGCGCAGGGCTGGTACCTGTCGAAGGCCATGCCGCCCGCGGTCGCGACCGCCTGGCTCGAGAACTTCAACCACACCACGATGGGTCTGGCTACCGTTCGGGATCCCGCCGACACCTCCACCCTGCCGCTCGCCGGCGACAGCCTCCCCGCCTGAACCGCGGCCCTGGCCGAGGCCACCCAGCCACCTAGGATGGGCGCGTGGCTGCCATCACCCGCACCGACGTCGAGCATCTCGCCCGGTTGGCCCGGATCGCCCTCACCGACTCCGAGCTCGACGCGTTGGCGGGCCAGCTCGACGTCATCCTCGATGCCGTCGGGCGGGTGCAGGAGGTCGCGGCCGACGACATCCCGCCGACGACCCATGCCGTGCCGGTCACGAACGTGCTCCGGCCCGACGAGCCGGTCCCGTGCCTGACCGCTGAGGAGGCGCTCGCGGCCGCGCCGGCGGCCGAGGACCAGCGGTTCCGGGTGCCGCGGATCCTGGACCTTCAGTGAACGACTTGCTGCGATGCAGCGCCTCGGCGCTGGCCGCCCGGATCGCCGCACGCGAGGTCTCCGCGGTCGAGGTCACCCAGGCCCACCTGGACCGGATCGAGGAGGTCGACGGAGCGGTCCACGCGTTCCTTCACGTCGACGCCGACAACGCCCTGGCCACCGCCGCCCGAGTCGACGCCGGAGAGCTCACCGGTCCGCTGGCCGGCGTACCGCTCGCTCTCAAGGACATCGTCGTCACCAAGGGCGTGCCCACCACCGCGGGGTCGCGGATCCTCGAAGGCTGGATCCAGCCGTACGACGCGACCATTGTCACGAGAATGCGCGACGCCGGGATCGTCATCCTCGGCAAGACCAACATGGACGAGTTCGCGATGGGCTCCTCCACCGAGCACTCGGCGTTCGGGCCCACCCACAACCCGTGGGACCTCACCCGGACCCCGGGCGGGTCCGGTGGTGGCACCAGCGCGGCTATCGCGTCGTACCAAGCGCCGCTCGGGATCGGGACCGACACCGGCGGGTCGATCCGCCAGCCCGGCGCCGTGACCGGGACAGTGGGTGTCAAGCCGACGTACGGCGGTGTCTCGCGCTATGGCCTGGTCGCGTTCAGCTCGTCGCTCGACCAGGCCGGACCCTGCGCCCGCACCGTGCTGGACGCCGCGCTGCTGCACAGCATCATCGCGGGCCACGACCCGATGGACTCCACCTCGATCGACGGGCCGGTTCCCCCGGTGGTCGAGGCGGCGCGCACCACCGACATCAGCGGGATGCGGATCGGGGTCGTCAAGGAGTTCGCCGGCGAGGGCTACCAGGCGGGCGTGACCGCACGCTTCGACGAAGCCGTCGCGCTGCTCGAGACGCTCGGCGCCAAGGTCGTCGAGGTCTCATGCCCGCACTTCGGATACGCCCTCCCGGCCTACTACCTGATCGCGCCCAGCGAGGCCTCGAGCAACCTGGCGCGGTACGACGCCATGCGCTACGGCCTGCGGGTCGGTGACGACGGCGAGGCCTCCGCCGAGGAGGTGATGGCCGTGACCCGCGCCGCCGGGTTCGGCACCGAGGTGAAGCGCCGCGTGATCCTCGGGACCTACGCGCTGTCCGCGGGCTACTACGACGCCTACTACGGGCAGGCGCAGCGGGTGCGGACCCTGATCTCCCGCGACTTCGCCGCCGCATTCGAGTCGGTGGACGTGCTGGTCTCCCCGACCACGCCGACCACCGCCTTCGAGCTCGGTTCGCGGGTCGACGACCCGATGGCTATGTACCTCGCCGATCTGTGCACCATCCCGTCGAACCTCTACGGCGGCCCGGCACTGTCGGTACCGTGCGGGCTAGCCGAGGACGGCCTGCCGGTCGGCCTGCAGGTGATGGCGCCGGTCCAGGCCGACGAGCGGATGTACCGGGTAGCGGCGGCGGTCGAGGCGGCGCTGGGCACCGATCAGCTGCTCGAGCAGGCCCCGGAGATTCCTTAGGTTGGCGGCTTCTTTGGTAAAGAATCGGCAGCGATTGGGTTCCAACACGGCGCAATCGGCTCCAAATCGTTGTTCTGGCGACCGACCTGCGGTACAACGCTGCATGGCCATTCGTCGTCACCGCGCCCTGCTCGCTGTCGCCGCGGGGAGTCTCGTACTCGCGGCCTGTAGCTCCACCGCATCAAGCGGCGGGAGTGGTCACGGCTCGGCGCCGAGCGGCAGCACCAGCACGACGGAGGGGCAGTACGGCTCGTTGCCCGCGGAGTCGGGCACGCCGATCAAGGGCGGCACGGTCAGCTACCCGATCATCGCCGGCGCCCAACCGACGTACATCATGCCGGTGTTCCCGGGGTCCGCCTGGACCGCAGTCAACTACCAGTTCCAGATCCTGCTGTACCGCCCGCTCTACCTCGAAGACATCGGCAACCGGCCGGTCATCAACTACCCGTTGTCGCTCGCAACACCTCCGGTCTACTCCAACGGCAACAAGACCGTCACGATCAACATGAGCCACAACTACAAGTGGTCGGATGGTCACCCGGTCGATGCTCAGGACGTGCTGTTCTTCATCGACGAGGTACGCGCCGCCGTCAAGGAGAACGCCCAGAACTTTGGGCCTTACACCACCGGCGACTTCCCCGACAACATCGTCAGCGCAAAGGCCCCCAGCACCTACCAGGTCGTGCTCACGCTCAACAAGGGCTACAACCCCAGCTGGTTCACCGATACGCAGCTCACCTACCTCACCCCCATGCCGTCGACCGCCTGGAACACGGCATCCGCCGGCGGCTCGCACCTCGACTTCAGCAACCCGACGAACGCGAAGAAGATCTTCAACTACCTCAACACGCAGTCCAAGAAGCTGTCGACGTACGGCACCAACCCGCTGTGGAAGGACGTCGACGGCCCGTTCACGTTGACGAGCTTCACCCCGACCACAGACGCCAACACGATGGTTCCCAACCCGACGTACGGCGGCCCACAGAAGGCCCGCTTCTCGGTGCTCAAAGCCGAGTACTTCGCGTCGTCCACGGCGGAGTTCAACGCGATCCTCGCCGGGAAGCTGAGCCAGGGATTCGTGGCCGCCGAGGACCTGCCTCAGGTGCCGAAGATCAAGGCACAGGGCTACAACGTCTACGGCTACCCCGACCTCGGTTTCGAGTACGCGGTCTTCAACTTCAAGGACACGACCGACCACTGGGACAAGGTCATCGCCCAGCCCTACATCCGGCAGGCATTGGCTCACCTGTCCGACCAGACCGCGATCATCCACGGCGCATACGGCGGCGCAGCCGCCCCGGCGTACGGACCGATCCCAGCGATTCCGCAGACCCCGTACGTGCCGTCGAACGCCGCCACGAATCCGTATCCCTACAGCATCTCGGCCGCCAGCCAGCTGCTGAGCTCGCACGGCTGGAAGGTGGTGCCCGGCGGCGTCTCCACATGCCAGAGCCCGGGGACCGCCGCCAACCAGTGCGGTGCCGGAATCCCGCAGGGGCAGACCATCAAGTTCACCGACTACTACGTCAACGACCCGCCGAGCGCAGGCCAGGAGACGACGCAGTGGGCGTCGGCCGCGAGCCAGGTGGGGATCAAGATCACGCCGACCGCGAAGACGTTCAACTTCATCGTCGACCAGTACGACGACCCAGTAGCGCCCCAGAACAACAACAAGTGGCAGGCGGAGAACTACGGCGGGTTCACGGAGAACCCCTATCCGACCACCGACACCATCTTCAACACCGGCGGCAGCGGAAACGAGGGCGACTACAGCAGCCCAGAGGCGGACAAGCTGATCAAGGCCTCCAAGTTCAGCTCGGATCCGAATGCCGTGAAGGACGAAGCCGCGTTCATCACCAAGGACCTGCCCGCGGTCTTCCTGCCCAACCCGGACCTGATCTTCGCGTGGAAGGGAATCTCCGGTACGCCCGACTCGTTCGCGAACCTCACTCAGTACTCTTTCACGCCGGAGTACTGGTACCTGACGAGCAAGTAGGCGGTCATCGAACTGGCGAGGTGCCCGGACCAGACTGACCGGCCGGGCGCAGGATGATCTCCTACATCCTGCGCCGGTTCGTCAGCGCCGTGATCGTCGTGTTTGGCATCATGTTCGTCACTTTCACGATGCTCCACATCATCGCGCCCTCGCCGGCCCGCGCGGTTCTCGGCATCAAGGCGTCGCCGGCAGCGATCGCCGGCTTCAACCATGCCAACGGCTACGACCGGCCGTTCCTTCGTCAGTTCGTCACGTACGTGAACCAGACGCTCCATGGCAACCTCGGCTATTCCTACAAGCTGAACCAGTCGGTGAGCGACCTGTTCAAGGAGAACGCCGGACGCAGTGCACTGCTGTCGGGGATCTCGCTTTTCCTCGCCGTGGTCATCGCCGTCCCGCTCGGTATCTACCAGGCGGTCAAGCGCAACTCGATCAGCGACTACGTCCTGACCGGGGTCAGCTTCACGTTGTACTCGATGCCGATCTTCTTCCTGTCGCTGATTCTCATCGACCTGTTCGCGCTGAAGTCCCCGATCTTTCCCTTCGAGGCGAGCCAGGCCACGACGGTCATCGGCGTGCTCAAGGACCCACGGTCGATGGTGCTCCCTATCGCGTCGCTGGTCGCACTGACCGTCGCGGGCTACTCCCGTTATATGCGCTCGTCGGCGCTCGACAACCTGGCGCAGGACTACATCAAGGTCGCTCGGGCGAAGGGCCTACCGGAACGTGCCGTGCTGCGCCGGCATCTGATCCGCAACTCCAGTCTGCCGATGGTCACACTGGTCGGGCTCTCGATCCCTGACCTGCTGGCGGGCAACCTGGTGACCGAGCAGGTCTTCAACTATCCGGGACTCGGACTGCTGTTCTTCAACAGTCTGCTCAGCGAGGACTATCCGATCCTGCTTGCCTACACGCTGGTCGGCGGGGTTCTCGTCGTACTCGGCAACTTCATCGCCGACATCGCCCTGACCGTGACCGACCCGCGGATCAGGCTGACATGAGCGAGTTGACGCCGTGACGATGACTCCGGGCGGCCTCGGGCCGGGTGCGGACGTACTTGTCGCCGAGTCCGAGGGTGGCGAGATCTACACCCAGGGCAGTGGCTGGCGCCTGACGCTGAAGGCATTTGCGGAGAACCGGCTGGCGTTGGTCGGAGTCGCCGTCGTCCTGTTCTTCCTCGCGTTTTCCTTCCTGGGGCCGCACGTCTACCACACCAACCAAGTCTCCGGAAACCTCGGCGCCAACAACTTGCCCCCCGGCCCCGGCCATCCGCTGGGCACCGATACCAACGGCTTCGACGAGCTCGGTCGGATGATGCGGGGCGGCCAGGCTTCGCTGGAGATCGGCCTGCTGACAGCTCTGATTGCCACCGTGGTGAGCACGATTTATGGCGCCGTTGCCGGCCTCGTCGGGGGTGTTATCGACGGGTTCCTGATGCGCATCGTGGATGTGGGGCTCTCGATCCCCACCTTCCTCATTATTCTGATCTTCTCGGCTCGCTACGGTGCCACCGTCGTGACGCTCTCGATCATCATCGGGTTAAACGCGTGGTTCGTTCCTACCCGGTTGGTTCGGGGAGAGGTGCTGACATTGCGCACCCGTGACTTCGTCTCGGCGGCGAAGGCGATGGGGTCAACCCAGCGACGGCAGGTGTTCCGTCATCTGATCCCGAACGCGCTCAGCGTGGTCATCGTGAACATCACGTTCCAGATCGCCGATGCCATCCTGATCGTCTCGTTCATCGGGTTCCTCGGCTTCGGGCTGCACTACCCGCAGGTCGACTGGGGTGATCAGCTCTCCGACGGCGTTACCTATCTCCAGGACGGGTACTGGTGGTTGATCTACCCGGTCGGTGGCTGCCTGATCGCGACGGTCATGGCGTTCAACTTCATGGGCGACGCCCTGCGTGACGCGGTCGACGTGCGGCTCCGGAAGCGCTGACATGGCCGAGCGGATCCTCGACATCACCGGGTTGAAGACGCATATCCAACTCGCGTCTTCGCTGGTGCGTGCCGTGGACGGCATCGACCTGCATCTGGACGCCGGCGAAACGCTCGGGCTGGTGGGCGAGTCGGGGTGCGGCAAGTCGATGACCGGGTTGTCCATCATGGGACTGCTGCCACCCGGCGGCAGAGTGGTCGAAGGCTCGATCAGGTTCGAGGACACCGACCTCACGTCGCTGTCGCAGGATGAGCTCCGGAAGATCCGCGGGAACGACATCGCGATGGTTTTCCAGGACTCGCTGACCGCCCTCAACCCGACGAAGTCGATCGGGTACCAAGTCGCCGAGCCGGCCTGGCTGCACCGCGGGATGAGCAAGAAGGAGGGTCTGGACCGCGCCGCCGAGGTGCTCGACCTGGTAGGGATCCCGCGCCCGCGCGAACGCCTCGACGACTTCCCGCATCAGCTCTCGGGCGGCCTGCGGCAGCGGGTGCTGATCGCCATGTCGCTGGTGTGTGCACCAAAGGTTCTCATCGCCGACGAGCCGACGACGGCGCTCGACGTCACGATCCAGGCGCAGATCCTGAGTTTGCTCGACCGGCTCAAGGAAGAGCTCGGCATGGCGGTGTTGCTCATCACGCACGACATGGGGGTCGTGGCCGGACGAGCCGACCGCATCAACGTGATGTACGCCGGCAAGCTGATCGAAGCGGCCGATACTCGGGATCTGTTCGCGCACATGCACCACCCCTACACGCAGTCGCTGCTGGGGTCGATCCCGCAGCTCGATCAGGACGCGAACGCGGTGCTGTTCTCCATTCCTGGACTTCCGCCCGACCTCGCTGACCCACCCGACGGCTGTCGCTTCGCGCCTCGTTGCCACCTCGCCACGGAGCAATGTCGCGTCGAGGAGCCGCCGCTGACCGGCGACAACCCGTCGCACTCCTTTGCCTGCTGGCACCCGGTCGATGGTCTGGGTGAGCGGCCGACCGCGGTTCGCGGTGTCGAGCGAGCCCGTGCCGCCGATGCCGCTGGGCCACCACTGCTGCAAATCAGCGAGCTGGTCAAGGAGTTCCCGGTCGGCAACTCGCTGCTCCCAGCGAAATATCGCGGCTCGGTCAAGGCCGTGTCCGGGGTGTCCGTCACGGTGCAGGCCGGTGAGACGTTCGGGCTCGTCGGCGAGTCGGGATGTGGCAAGACGACGCTCGGCCGGCTGATCGTCGCCCTGGACCGACCCAACTCGGGGGAGCTGCTGCTCAACGGGGAAGACGTCGCGAAGATGGGCGGCCGTCGGCTTCGACGGCGCCGCCGCGACCTGCAGATGATGTTCCAGGATCCCTACGCGTCGCTCGACCCGCGGATGCGGGTCGGCACCATCCTTTCCGAGCCCCTCGTCATCCAGGGCGTCGGCAACCGCACGTCTCGACGCGCCATGATTGCCAGCATGCTCAAGGAAGTGGGGCTCCCGTTATCGGCAGTCGACCGCTTCCCCCACGAGTTCTCCGGCGGGCAGCGGCAACGCATCGGGCTGGCGCGCGCGCTCATGCTCAACCCCGCGGTCATCGTGGCCGACGAGCCGGTGAGCGCGCTCGATGTGTCCATCCGGTCGCAGGTGCTCAACCTGATGAAGCGGCTGCAGGCCGAGCACAATCTGACCTACGTCGTCATCTCGCACGATCTCGCCGTGGTGAAGTATCTGTCCGATCGGATCGGCGTGATGTACCTCGGCCGGCTGGTCGAGACCGGCAGCGGTGACGACATCTATAACCGGGCGGCTCACCCGTATACCGCGGGCCTGCTCTCCGCTATTCCGATCCCGGATCCCACCATCGACCGGTCTACCGACGACATCGGAGTCCGCGGCGAGCTGCCGAGCCCCATCAACCCGCCGTCGGGCTGCCGGTTCCGCACCCGGTGCCCCCGGGCCCGGGAGCTCTGTGCGGAGGAGACGCCACAGCTGCGGTCCTTCGGGCCGGGTCACGCCGCCGCCTGCCACTTCCCGCTGATCGACCCGGTGCCGGCGCTCGCCAACGGCGCGGGCACCGCTCCGACGGCTGCGGGCTGAGCGGCGGGTGGACATTCCCCGCCGGGACTACGGACCCGACGTCCTCGCCAACCGGCTGGGCCCCCGACGAACCTTCCGGACCGTCACCGTCGAGGCCGGGATGGTGGTCGAGGACGCCGAGTCCGGCTTCTGCGGCGCCGTCGTCGAATGGGAGCGCGCCACGCTGACCCTCGAGGATCGACATGGCCGACATCGGCTGTTCCCCTGGGCGAAGGCCGGGTTCTTGCTCGAGGGCGAGCGGGTGACGCTGGAGCGGCCGGTCACCGCCTCGCCGGTCGCCTCCAGCCGCACTGCCTCTGGCTCGGTTGCCGTCCACGGTCAGCGCGCCCGGGTCGCCCGGGCCGGCCGAATCCTGGTGGAGGGTCGGCACGACAGCGAGCTGGTCGAGCAGATCTGGGGTGACGACCTGCGTGTGGAGGGGGTCGTCGTTGAGCTGCTGCAAGGTGCCGACAACCTGCCCGAGGTGGTGCGGTCGTTCGATCCCGGCGACGACGCGCGGCTCGGCGTACTGCTCGACCATCTGGTGCCCGGCAGCAAGGAGAGCCGGATCGCCGCGGCGGTTGCGGGTCCGCACGTCCTGGTGATGGGGCACCCGTTCGTCGACATCTGGCAGGCAGTGAAGCCGCAGCGGCTGGGGATGACGGCGTGGCCGGAGATTCCGAAGGGGCTGTCCTGGAAGGACGCGATGGCCGCTCACCTGGGAGCCCCCGACGCCGCGACCGCGTGGCTGCGGGTGCGCAAGGCGGCACGAAGCTGGACCGACCTCGAGCCGGCGCTGCTCGGTCCGGTCGAAGCCCTCATCGACTTCGTGACCGCTCCGGCGGAAAGCGCCTAGAGGCCGCGGGCTGCTCGCAGCGCCTCGCGGCGCAGGTCACCGGTCAGCCGATCGACGTACAGCTTGCCGTCGAGGTGATCGCACTCGTGCTGGAGACACCGCGCCATCAGGCCAGTGCCGGACACCCGCAACGGCGCGCCGGTCGCGTCCACGCCCTCGACCGCCGCGAACTCCGCGCGTACGACGGGAAACCACAGCCCCGGCAGCGACAGGCAACCCTCGTCGCCGTCCTGCTCGCCGTTGGTCGAGACCAGGCGAGGGTTCACGACCACGCCCAGGTCGCCATCGACGTACCAGGAGAACGCGCGCAGCCCCACGCCGATCTGGTTGGCGGCGAGCCCGGCGCGGCCGTCCTCCGCGGTCACGGTGTCGATCAGGTCGTCGCACAGCCGCTTGATCCGGTCGTCGAAGACGGTCACCTCGTCGCACGCCGTCCGCAGCCCCGGGTCGCCCCAGCGCCGGATCTCCCTGACGGCCATGACGTGACAATCTAGAGGTATGACGCTCACGACCGGTTACGACGAGGTGCTCGACTACTACGACCCGGTCTTCGGGCTGGAGACCCACGTCGAGCTGGGCACCGCGACGAAGCTGTTCTGCGGCTGCTCGACCGTCTTCGGTGCCGCTCCCAACACCCACGTCTGCCCGGTCTGCCTTGGGCTGCCGGGATCGCTGCCCGTGACCAACGAGAAGGCGATCGAGTTCTCGATCCGGATCGGTCTCGCGTTGCACTGCACCATCGCGCAGTGGTGCCGCTTCGCCCGGAAGAACTACTTCTACCCGGACATGCCGAAGGACTACCAGATCAGCCAGTACGACGAGCCGCTGTGTATCGATGGCTACCTCGACGTGACCGTCGACGGCGAGGTGTACCGGATCGAGATCGAGCGGGTCCACCTGGAGGAGGACACCGGCAAGTCGCTGCACGTCGGTGGCTCGACCGGTCGGATCCACGGTGCGACCCACTCGCTGGTGGACTACAACCGGGCCGGCATCCCGCTGGTCGAGATCGTCACGAGGCCGGTGGCGGGAACCGGGGTGAAGGCGGCCGCCGTCGCGAAGGCCTACGTCACCGAGCTGCGCGACGTGTTGCGGGGGCTGGAGGTCTCCGACGTCCGGATGGAACAGGGGTCGCTGCGCTGCGACGTGAACCTCTCGCTGACACCGCGTGGCTCGACGACTCTGGGGACCAGGTCGGAGACCAAGAACGTCAACTCGCTGCGCTCGGTCGAGCGTGCCGTCCGTTACGAGGTCGAGCGTCAGGGCGCCCGGCTCGACGCCGGCGAACGGATCGTCCAGGAGACCCGTCACTTCCACGAGAACAGCGGGACGACGAGCCCGGGGCGCAGCAAGGAGGAGGCCCAGGACTACCGGTACTTCCCCGAGCCTGACCTGGTCCCGCTGGCGCCGCCGGCCGAGCAGGTGGAGCGGATCCGGGCCTCGTTACCAGCGCCGCCGAGCGAGCGGCGCGCAGCGTTCGCGGCGGAGCACGGCTTCACGCCGGTCGACATCGAGCAGCTGACGAACGCCGCAGTCCTCGACCTGGTGGCCGAGAGCATCGCGGCGGGCGCCTCCGCCACCAAGGCGAAGGGCTGGTGGCTCGGCTACCTGGTCGGCAGCGCGAACGAGCTCGGCGTCGACGTCACCGAGCTCGCCGTCGGGCCGGCCGAGGTGGCCCGGATCAGTGAGCTCGAGGACGAGGGGACGCTGACCAACAAGCTCGCCCGTCAGGTCATCGACGCCGTACTCGCCGGTGAGGGCGACATCGACGCCGTCATCAAGGCCCACGGCTGGCAGGTTGCCGGCGAGGACGAGTTGGTCGCGGCCGTCGACGCCGCGATCGCGAGCCAGCCCGACGTGGCCGAGAAGGTGCGGTCCGGCAACCCCGGGGCGCTCGGTCCGCTGGTCGGTGCCGTGATGAAGGCGACCGGTGGCTCGGCCGACGCCCGACGTGCGCGCGAGCTGCTCAGCCAGCGGCTGACGGGCTGAGATCGTCCGGGAGCCCGGTACGCCGGACCAGCGCACGCAGCCCGTCGGTCAGCTCGTCCGGGAACTCCAGCGGCAGGAAGTGTGAGCCAGCCAGGACGGTGAGCTGGGCGCCGGGAATCCGGGCCGCCGCCGTGCGCATCGCGTGCAGGGAGGCCAGCACGTCGTACCGACCTGCGACCAACGACACTGGAACGTCGACGAACGACGTGTCCATCGGCGGGTGGGAGGCCGCCGCGAGCGCCAGCGTGAAGTACCAGCGGAAGTCGTGCTCGCGGAACTCCTCGAGCGTCGGCAGCAACCGGTCGGGTGTGGCCCGGGGCAGCACGAAGCCGCTGTGACTGATGACCTGGGCGGTCATCCGGGACAGCGGGATGTGACGCGACACCCACCCGAGCGGCCGACCGATCGCGTGGCCGGTGTGGGCCCCGGTGAGACCGGCCAGGTGGCGCAGCGGACGTGGGATCCCAAGCGGTGCACCCATCGCGCCGAACGTCCCGCCCGGGACGCCGGCGACCGCCAGGATCCCGGCGACCCGGTCCGGGTGCCGGCGCAGCAGCTCGAAGCCGACGTTGACGCCCAGCGACCAGCACACCAGAACCGCGGAGTCGATCTGCTCGCTGTCGAGGACCGCGAGCGCGTCGTCGGTGTGGTCCGCGACGGTCACCTTCGTCAGGTCGGCCGGGCGTTCACCGCCCGCCGTACCTCGGTAGTACCAGGTGCGGACGTCGAACCCGCTGCCGTCGGCGATGATGCCCGGCCACGTGATCGGTGGTGTGCCGAGGCCGTTGCAGATGAGGACCGGCGTGCCCGCGCCCTCGTTGCGCCAGGCGATCACTCGGGTGCCGTCCGCACTGACGACCTCGAAGCGGGGCATCGGCGCATCATGCCAGCCCGCCTCGACTCGGCCCGTGGACCCGCCGGGCCGTAGGCTCGCGTCGTGGACAGCAAGCCGCGCAGCCGCGATGTCACTGACGGGTACGAGCGGGCTCCGGCGCGGGCGATGCTCCGGGCCGTCGGCCTGACCGACGAGGACTGGGACAAGCCGCAGATCGGCGTCGCCTCGTCGTGGAACGAGATCACGCCCTGCAACCTCTCGCTCGACCGGCTCGCCAAGCGCGCGAAGGACGGCGTCCGCGAGGCCGGGGGAGTGCCGCTGGAGTTCGGCACTATTTCGGTCTCGGACGGCATCTCGATGGGTCACGAGGGGATGCACGCCTCGCTGGTCTCCCGCGAGGTCATCGCCGATTCGGTGGAAACTGTGATGTTTGCCGAGCGGCTCGACGGCTCGGTCCTGCTCGCGGGTTGCGACAAGTCGCTGCCCGGCATGCTGATGGCCGCTGCCCGGCTCGACCTCGCGTCGGTCTTCCTCTACGCCGGCGCGACCTTGCCGGGCCGGCTCGGCGACCGGGATCTCACGATCATCGACGTCTTCGAGGGGGTGGGCGCGTGCGCCGCCGGGCGGATCACGCGGGACGAGCTGGACGCGATCGAGCGCGCCACCTGCCCCGGTGAGGGCGCCTGCGCCGGGATGTACACCGCCAACACGATGGCCGCCGCGGCCGAGGCGCTGGGGATGTCGCTGCCCGGCAGCGCCGCGCCGCCGGCCGTCGACCGTCGCCGGGACGAGTACGCCGTAAAGTCCGGCGAGGCCGTCGTCGGCCTGCTGGCCAAGGGCATCACCGCGCGGCAGATCCTCACGCTGGAAGCGTTCGAGAACGCCATCACCGTGGTGATGGCGCTCGGCGGCTCGACGAATGCCGTCCTGCACCTGCTCGCGATCGCCCACGAAGCCGGTGTCCCGCTCGACCTCGACGACTTCAACCGGATCGGCGACAAGACACCGCACCTCGCGGACGTGAAGCCGTTCGGGCGCTTCGTGATGAGCGACATCGACCGGGTCGGCGGGATCCCGGTCGTGATGCGGGCGCTGCTCGACGCCGGGCTGTTGCACGGTGACTGCCTCACGGTCACCGGCCGCACGATGGCTGAGAACCTTGCCGACATCACTCCGCCCGATCCTGACGGCACCGTGATCCGCGCGATGTCCGAGCCGATGCACCGCACCGGCGGCCTGTCGATCCTGCGCGGGTCGCTCGCCCCGGACGGCGCCGTGGTGAAGACCGCCGGGTTCGACCGAGCGGTGTTCGAAGGCAAGGCCAGGGTGTTCGACACCGAGGCACCCGCGATGGCCGCCGTCACCAGCGGTGACCTCGGCGCGGGCGATGTCGTCGTCATCCGTTACGAGGGACCCCGCGGCGGCCCCGGGATGCGAGAGATGCTCGCGGTCACCGGCGCCATCAAGGGCGCTGGGCTCGGCAAGGATGTCCTGCTGCTGACCGACGGCCGATTCTCCGGGGGGACGACCGGACTGTGCGTCGGGCATGTGGCGCCAGAGGCAGCCGACGGCGGCCCGATCGCCCTGGTCCGCGACGGCGACTCGATCCGGCTCGACGTCACGGCACGTCGGCTCGACCTGCTGGTCGACGACGACGAGCTCGAACGGCGCCGCGCGCAGTTGGAGCCGCGGCCGCCGCGCTACCCCACCGGCGTCCTCGGCAAGTACGCCAAGCTGGTGGGCTCCGCCGCCCAGGGCGCGGTCTGCGGCTGAAATACCCGCGCCACGCAGATGACGCACGGGATAGTGAGGACATGGGCAAGCAGTACGCCGGCATCGACGGCCGGCTGCAGGAGTGGATCGAGGCGCAGCACGTCTTCTTCGTCGCGACGGCGCCGCTCTCGGCCGAGGGACACATCAACGTCTCGCCGCGGGGACTGCGCGACACCTTCCGGTTCGTCGACGAGCACACGTTGGCGTGGCTGGATCTCACCGGCAGCGGCGCCGAGACCATCGCACACCTGCGGGAGAACGGCCGGATCGTCGTCATGTTCTGCGGCTTCGAGGGGCCGCCGAAGATCGTGCGGCTGCACGGTCGCGGGCATGTCGTGACACCCGAGGATTCCGGTTGGACCGAGAACGTGGCGCCGTTCGGCGACGCCCATCCTGGGGTCCGCGCCGTGATCGTGGTCGAGGTCAGCCGAGTCTCCGACTCCTGTGGGTACGCCGTACCCACCATGACCTTCGAGGCGGAACGCGACGTCCTCGACCGGAGCAACGCGCACAAGGGCGAGGCGAAGCTGGTCAGCTATCGGGCGGAGAAGAACGCGGCAAGCATTGATGGCCTGCCGGCGCTAGAACCTGTCTCAGTCCATGAGACGGTCGTCTCTCATCCTTGACACGGTCCACCACGTGAGTGATTCTTGGTCTGTGCGTATCAGCATCGTAGTTAGCCAGCGCGCGGCCTGATCCCGGTCCGCGCGCTACCCCTCCGTGCTTTGCACGAGGGGTTTTTTGTTGTCCGGGGTTGCAGTGGCAGAGCTTGTGGTGGCGGAGCAGTGTGATGGCGGAGCAGGAGTTCACAGTGACGGAGCAAGTGACCGGGGCACAGGCGTTGGTGCGTGCACTCGAGGAGCTTGACGCGCAGGTGGTGTTCGGCATCCCTGGGGGCTGCATCCTTCCGGCGTACGACCCGCTGTTCGACTCGACCAAGGTGCGTCACATCCTGGTACGCCACGAGCAGGGCGCGGGTCATGCGGCAACTGGATACGCGCAAGCGACCGGGAGAGTCGGGTTCTGCATGGCGACCAGCGGTCCCGGGGCGACCAACCTCGTCACCCCCATCGCCGACGCCTACATGGACAGCGTGCCGCTGGTCGCGATCACCGGTCAGGTGCCGTCGGCGGCGATCGGGACGGACGCCTTCCAAGAGGCCGACATCTGCGGCATCACGATGCCGATCACGAAGCACAACTTCCTCGTGCAGAAGGCTGACGACATCCCGCGGACACTCGCCGAGGCCCACCACATCGCCTCGACCGGCCGTCCCGGTCCGGTGCTGGTCGACATCGCCAAGGACGCGCTGACGTCTATGACGACGTTCAGCTGGCCACCGGAGCTGCAGCTGCCCGGCTACCGCCCGGCCGCGAAGCCGCACGCCAAGCAGGTGCGCGAGGCCGCCCGGTTGTTCACCGAGACGCATCGTCCGGTGCTGTACGTCGGCGGCGGCGTGATCAAAGCCGGCGCCACCGACGAGTTGCGCGAGCTCGCCGAGCTGACTGGCGTCCCGGTCGTCACCACGCTGATGGCACGGGGTGCGTTCCCGGATTCGCATCCGCAGCATCTCGGGATGCCCGGGATGCACGGGACAGTGTCAGCCGTCACGGCGCTACAACGCTGCGACCTGATGATCGCGCTCGGCGTGCGCTTCGACGACCGGGTGACCGGCAAGCTCTCGACGTTCGCCCCTGAGGCGACTGTGGTCCACGCCGACATCGACCCGGCCGAGATCTCCAAGAACCGCACTGCCGACGTCCCGATCGTGGGCGACGTGAGGGACGTCATCACCGACCTCATCGTCGCGATCAAGGCGGAGCAGGCGGCTGGTCGCAGGGGCGAGTACGCCGACTGGTCGCGGCAGTGCGAGTCATGGAAGCGCACCTATCCGCTGGGGTATGACGTGCCCAGCGACGGTGCCCTCGCACCCCAGTACGTGATCGAGCGGATCGGTCAGATCTGTGGACCATCAACGATCGTCGTGGCCGGTGTCGGCCAGCACCAGATGTGGGCGTCGCAGTTCATCACCTTCGAGCAGCCCGGGACCTGGATCAACTCCGGTGGCCTCGGGACGATGGGGTTCGCCGTACCTGCCGCGATGGGGGCGAAGGTCGGCCGGCCCGACGCGCTGGTCTGGGCGATCGACGGCGACGGCTGCTTCCAGATGACGAACCAGGAGCTGACCACCTGCGCCATCGAGGGCATCCCGGTCAAGATCGCGATCATCAACAACCAGTCGCTCGGCATGGTGCGGCAGTGGCAGACGCTGTTCTACGGCGAGCGCTACTCCAACACCGACCTGAAGGCCGGCCGCGCGAAGTACCTGCCGGATTTCGTGATGCTGGCCGAGGCGATGGGAGGCGTCGGGCTGCGATGCGAGACCGCCGAGGACGTCGATGCGACGATCGAGAAGGCGATGGCGATCAACGATGCGCCGGTCGTCATCGACTTCGTGGTGGGCAAGGACGCGATGGTGTGGCCGATGGTCGCGGCCGGCACCTCCAACGACGAGATCAAGATCGCGCGTGAGACCGCACCTGACTTCGACTACGAGATGGGCGAAGTGGTCAGCGACGAATCGGAGCTGCAGTCATGAGCAGGCACACCCTGTCGGTGCTCGTCGAGAACAAGCCCGGCGTGCTCGCCCGAGTCGCGGCGCTGTTCTCGCGGCGCGGGTTCAACATCGACTCACTCGCGGTCGGTCCCACCGAGCACGATGACGTCTCGCGGATGACCATCGTCGTCAACGTCGAGGACCTGCCGCTCGAGCAGGTCACCAAGCAGCTCAACAAGCTGGTCAACGTCATCAAGATCGTCGAGCTGGACAACGCCGCGTCGGTGCAGCGCGAGCTGCTGCTGGTCAAGGTTCGCGCGGATCTGGCGGCTCGCTCCCAGGTCCTCGAGGTCGTCCAGCTGTTCCGCGCCAAGGTCGTCGACGTCTCCGCCGACGCGGTGTCGATCGAGGCGACCGGCAACGCCGACAAGCTCGAAGCCTTCATCCGAGTGCTCGAGCCATTCGGCATAAGAGAGCTCGTCCAGTCCGGGATGGTTGCGGTCGGCCGCGGCTCCCGCAGCATTACCGATCGCACCCTCCGCCCTGTCGAAAGGACCGCCTGAACCATGCCCGAGATCTTTTACGACGACGACGCCGACCTCTCCTTGGTCCAGGCGCGGAAGGTCGCGGTGCTGGGCTACGGCTCGCAGGGCCACGCCCACGCACTGAACCTTCGCGACTCCGGAGTCGACGTCCGGGTCGGCCTGCCCGAGACCTCGAAGAGCCGCGAGTCGGCGGAGGCCGAGGGGCTACGCGTCGTGACGCCCGCCGAGGCGTGCGCCGAAGCCGACCTGATCATGGTGCTCGCGCCCGACACGGTGCAGCGGCACCTGTTCGCCGACGCCATCGCGCCGAACCTCAAGGATGGCGACGCGCTGTTCTTCGGTCACGGCTTCAACATCCGGTTCGGTTACATCACGCCGCCGAGCAACGTCGACGTCTGCATGGTCGCGCCGAAGGGGCCGGGGCACTTGGTACGTCGGCAGTTCCAGGAGGGTCGCGGCGTGCCGTGCCTCGTCGCCGTCGAGCAGGACGCGAGCGGTGGTGCGCTGGCGCTCGCGCTGTCGTACGCCAAGGGCATCGGTGGCACCCGTCCGGGCACCTTGAAGACGACCTTCACCGAGGAGACCGAGACCGACCTGTTCGGTGAGCAGGCGGTGCTGTGTGGCGGGATGTCGGCGCTGGTGCAGGCCGGCTTCGAGACCCTCACCGAGGCGGGCTACCAGCCCGAGGCGGCGTACTTCGAGTGCCTGCACGAGCTGAAGCTCATCGTCGACCTGATGTACGAGGGCGGTCTGTCGAAGATGCGCTGGTCGATCTCGGACACCGCGGAGTACGGCGACTACAGCCGCGGCCCGCGTGTCGTCAACGCCGAGACCAAGGCGGAGATGAAGCGCATCCTGGGCGAGATCCAGGACGGCACGTTCGCCCGCGAGTGGATCGCGGAGGACGACGCCGGCCGCCCCGCCTTCGACAAGTACCGGGCCGAGTCGGCGGCGCACCCGATCGAGAAGGTCGGGGCGACGCTGCGGGGCCTGATGAGCTGGATCCGCACTGACTGATCCGGCCTGGAAGCTCCGTCGGCTCACCGCTGCGGACGGCACGGGCCTAGCCGCCCACGTGGCAGGCGACGGGCCGCCGCTGTTGTGCGTCCCAGGCGGCCCGGGCCGGGCATCGGCGTACCTGGGAGATCTCGGCGGCCTGTGGCGAGGGCGGACGCTGTGGCGGCTCGACCTTCGAGGAACCGGTTACTCCGAGCTGCCGGACGACCGTGATTCGCTCGCGTTCCCGCGGCTGGCCGACGACGTGGAGGTGGCCGCGGCGGCCTTGGGCGCCGGTCCGGTGGATGTGCTCGGGCACTCCGCCGGCTGCCACGTCGCGCTGGTGCACGCCTCGCGGTATCCCGGGCGAGTGCGCAAGCTCGTGCTGGTGACCCCGTCGGCCAACGGCCTCGTGCCCTTTTCCGAGATCTCGGCCGACATTGCGCGGATCCGAGCGCTGCGGGCCGGCGAACCGTGGTACGCCGAGGCGGCCGAGATCGAGGCCGAGGTCGCCACGTTGCCGGCGGAACGCCAGCGGCGCCTCGACCGCGGGTTGCGGCCGTTCTTCTACGGTCGCTGGGACGCTGCCGCGCAGGAGCACGCCGCGTCCACCGACACGCAGATGTCGTTGCGGGCGAGCGCCGCGTTCCGGCCGGAGAACGGGACGCCAGCCGACTTGGTCGCCATGCTGCGGCACATCGTCGCGCCGACGCTCATCATCGTGGGCGGCCGCGACGGTGGGACCGGGCGGACACCGGGCAGGATTGTCGCCGACCACCTGCCCAACGCCGCATCGACCGATGTCGTCGAGATCCCCGCGGCCGGTCACTACCCGTGGTTGGAAGAACCCGTCGAGTTCGCGCGTGTCGTGGCGGACTGGCTGTCGGCCTGAGGTTTTCAGTTCGCGGCCGGGCGCGCCGATGTGGCAAGGGTGAGCGACCTCTCGCTGGCTCCGGCCTGGGTATGCGTCGGCTGCCGCGCGCGCGTGCCGATGGCCGCGAACGTCTGCCCAGCCTGCGGGCGCGCCTTCGGCGAAGGACTCGAGATCGGGCCGTCGCCCACCCGCCAGCTCGCTCGCTGGATGATCGTCGTCCGCGAGCT
>DATAVK010000070.1:0-30267 GCA_036267755.1 Mycobacteriales bacterium | reverse complement strand
CCAGCCGGCCGAGCTCGCGAACGGCGCTGTTTCGCTGCTCGACGAGGTCGCCAAGAGCAAGATCACCGGCGAGGAGGAGCGCTACTCCCACATCGACGTGCTCGACATGGAAGCCAACGTCGAGGGGTCAGAGCAGGCGTTCGCCGACATCGAGCCGGCCCTGAAGAAGATCGACCCCCAGTTGGCCGCGACGGTCGCCAAGCGCTTCACGGCGCTGACCACGCTGCTCAGCCACTACCGCGACACGCACGCGCTCGGTGGCTTCGTCCGCTACAACAAACTGTCGAACCGCGACATCCACCTGCTGTCGCAGTCCGTCGAAGCGGTGTCGGAGCCGCTCTCGCAGGTCGCCGGCAAGATCGTCGGCGCCTGACCGCGAGTTTGTGTCGCGCCCTCAGCGCTCGCGAGCAACCGCGAGGGCGGCACTGATCATCGGCAGCTGCAACGGCAGCCGGGCGATCGCCGCCGCCTTCGCAGCGGGATGCCCGCTGAACACCTTGACGCTGTAAAGGTTCGCCGGGAACACCGCGACGAACAGTACGGCGCTCGCCCAGCCGCCGATCCGGCGCGTCGCAGGTACGGCGAGCAGCGCGGCGCAGCCGAGCTCGGCGGCTCCGCTCGCCTTGACCAAGCGGTCGGGATCGCCGAGCGACGGCGGCACGATTTTCCGGTACGGCGCCGGTGCCAGGAAGTGCAGCAGCCCCGAGCCGCCCAGCAGCACGATCAGTCGCGAAACCCCGCGTTGTGTGAACCTGGGCTGCGAGCTGGTGCGCTTCAGTCGGACACCTGGACGCCATGCCAGAACGCGATGCGGTCCTTGATCTCGGCAGCGGCGTTCTTCGGCTCGTCGTAGTACCAGGCGGCGTCGGCGTTGACGTCGTCGCCCACCTTCACCGAGTAGTAGCTCGCGGTGCCCTTCCAGGGACAGATGCTGTGGGTGTCGCTATCGATCAGCTCGACGCTGACGGCGTCGCGAGGGAAGTAGTGGTTGCCCTCCACGACGACCGTGTCGTCAGACGAGGCGATGACGGTGCCGTTCCAGGTTGCGGTTGCCATGTGTCCACGATGCCAGTCCTAGCCCCGGACCACCACTTGCCAGGGACGTACCTCGACCGTGAGGAACCCCGACGCGACGCTCGTGTCGTCCTCCGTCGCGAGCCGCGTGGCCTCTTCGAGACCGATGTCTGGCGGGAGTCGGAGCACCGTCATGCCCTCGCCGTCGGTCTCGGGAAACGGCCCAGCGGCGAGGACGTGGCCCTGTGCCTCGAGCCGCGACAGAAAGGCCCGGTGCTCGGCGAAGCCCGGCTGCGCGATCAGCGGCTGGTCGGGATCCGCAGCTGGGCCGCGGCGATGCTGGAGAACGACGAAATCCGGTTGATCCGCAAGGGTTTCGGCGTACGTCGCGATGACCGTCGGCCAGCCGTTTCCGTAGTTCGCCCGCGCGCCTTCGGGGTCGTCGTACACCTCCCAACCGCTGTGCTCGAGGACGACGAGCGTCTGATCGTCGAGGTCGGTGAAGCGCACCTCGACCCGGCTGCTTGGGCTATCGGCTGGCTGACCGGGATGCCAGGTGAAGGCAAGCCGGTGCGGGGGCTCCCACTCGGTGATGCTGCCCCAGTGGGCCTTCTCACCGGAGGCGGACACCTCCACGATCTCGCCAGCATCGATGCCGACTGATCCGCCGGCGCCGAAGACGCTGAAGTTGTCGACCGGCCACCAGGCGCCGAACTCGTCGGTGAAGACGGCGAAGGCATTCGCGAGCGGCGCATCGACGATCACGGCACGCCGAATCGGAGGCATTGTCATGGGCTTGTCCTTTCGCGGGAGACGTGCTCGGCGTACGCCGCCAGAGCGACGTCCCAGGTGTCGGTCAACCACTGTTGCAGCGGGGCGAGCCCGCCGGGTGCCAGCGCGTAGAGGTTGCGGGTGCCGACGCTGCGGCGCTGGACCAGGCCCGCATCCGACAGCACCCGCAGGTGCTTGCTCACGCCAGGCCTCCCGGCCGGTAACTGCTCGGCGAGACGTCCGACCGGAGTCGGCCCCGAAGCCAGCAGTTCGAGGATGCGGCGTCGCGCCGGCTCGCCCAGCGCGTCGAGGATCCGGTCGGTCGTCACAGTCGTTTGGTCGCTCATGGGCAACGGTTACTGTAGAGCAACCAATGGTGCGGCGCAACGGTCGCCGCTGCCTCCCTCGATAGCGTTGAGCGTGTGTCGCGCCGAGCCCCGAATCGCTGGTTGGTCCTCGCCATCGGGCTCGCCGCCCAGACATCGACCTGCGTGTTTCTGTACGGCGTACCGATGCTGGTGCCGGAGCTCCGGCGCTCGGAACATCTGTCGCTGACGGCGGCCGGCTGGTTCGTGGCAGCTCCGACCATCGGTCTGCTGTTCACGCTGGTGGCGTGGGGAGTCGTGGCCGATCGCAGGGGCGAGCGGGATGTGATGGCGGTCGGCCTGGCAATGGCCGGCGTCCTGCTGCTCCTGGCCGCGGTCGTCCATCCCATCGTCCTGCGTGCGGTGCTGCTGGGCCTCGCGGGTGCCAGCGGCGCATCGGTGAACGCAGCCTCCGGTCGAGTCGTGCTCGGCTGGTTCGCCGCCCATGAACGCGGGACCGCGATGGGGGTGCGGCAGACCGCTCAACCCCTCGGAGTCGGCATCGCGGCGTTGGTGCTTCCGCCGGTCGCGGACCACTACGGCCTCGGATGGGCACTCGTGGTGCCCGCCGGGCTGAGTCTCGTGACCGCCGCCCTGGTCGCCTTGCTCGTCGTCGACCCGGTGCGGTCCGTATCGACGCCGGGACACGTGTCGGGCTCGCCGTACCGGACGCCGACCTTGTGGCGGCTGCACGGCGCCAGCACGCTGCTCGTCGTGCCGCAGTTCGCGGTATCGGTCTTCGCGCTCGAGTACCTGGTCAGCCGTCGCGGTTGGTCGCCGACATCGGCCGGCCAGTTGATCTTCGGCTTCCAGCTGGCAGGTGCGGCGGGACGGCTCGCGGTCGGCCGCTGGTCGGATCGCGTCGGCAGCCGGCTGGGGCCGATGCGTGTGGTCGCCTTCGCCGCGGCCGCATCGATGCTTGCGCTCGGCCTGGGTGCGGCGGCGGGGTCGGTGCTGGCCGTCGCGGCTATCGGGGTCGGCGCGGTCGTGACCGTGGCCGACAACGGGCTCGGCTTCACGGCGGTCGCCGAGCTGGCCGGGTCCGACTGGGCCGGGCGTGCACTCGGCACGCAGAACACCGCTCAGAACATCGCGGCCTCGCTCACCCCGCCGGTGCTCGGTGCTTTGATCACGGTCGCGGGATACGGCACCGGATTCGCTGTGACGGCCGTGTTCCCGCTGCTCGCCATGCTCGCGACGCCGGTGGCGGCCGAGACCGCTCGCCGTCGGCGGCTGGAAAGTGCGAGCCTGCCGGTATGACGGACGACGACGGTGGCGCGCGGCATATCGGAATCCTGCTGTTCGACGGTGTCGAGGAGCTCGACGCCGTCGGACCGTACGAGGTGCTCGCGTGGTGGACGCAGACGCATCCGGAGGACGGCTACGTCGTATCGACGTTCTCGCGCGATGGCGCCGCTGTGACCGGCGCCAAGGGCCTGCTGCTCGGCGCCCAGCACAGTGTGCACGACGTGCCGGCGTTGGACATCCTTGTTCATCCGGGTGGCCGAGGCACGAGACCGCTGATGCACGACGCCGACCACCTCGAGTGGATCCGGCACACCCGCGAGGCGGCGACGATCATGACCAGCGTGTGCACGGGGTCCCTGGTCTACGCAGCCGCCGGACTCTTGTCCGATCGGCCCGCGACGACCCACTGGGCGGCATTCGACGAGCTGGCCGAGGCAGATCCTTCGGTGCTTCAGCGACCCGATGACCGGTACGTCGATGACGGTGACGTCATCACCTCCGCGGGCGTGTCGGCAGGCATCGACATGGCGTTGCACCTGGTCCGCCGACTGGCCGGCGAAGACCGGGCTCGGGAGGTCAGGCGCGGCATCGAGTACAACCCGGAGCCGCCCGTCTGACACTCTTTCGCTGCGATGGCGATGATGCCTCGCGGCTCGTGCACAAGCGTGGACAACGGCTTGACAACCGAGTCACTCGAACATATGTTCGACTCATGCACGACGAGTCCCTCGACGAGGTCTACGCCGAGTCGGGTGCTCAGCTTGACCGGCTGGCGATCCTGCCGCCAGGTCCGGAGCTGGCGGCTGCGCTCGTCGAGTTGCAGTCGGTGCCCGTCTCCGAGGCCGACGCGGTTCGGGTAGTGGCGCAGTGGACCCGTCAGCGGGCATGGACCGATGCTCAGGCGATGCGGGCGCTGTCCGACGCCACCGCGACCGACGAGAGCGATGCGCCACGGCTGGTGATCCATGAGGTGGCGGCGATGACGCATATCTCGGAGATGAGCACGGGCAGCGAGATGGGCCTGATGCTGCAGGTGCGAGACCGGTTGCCGCTGTGCTGGGAGGCACTGAACGCCGGGACCGTCGCGCTGGCGCACGTGAAGGCCCTGGCGGCCGCGCTCGCGGGCGCGACTCGCGAGCTCTCGAAGCAGGTCGAGGCGGCGGTGCTGCCGCAGGCAATCGCGGAAGGCTGGACACCGGCACAGCTGCGCCGCGCGGCCCGGCGAGCGCTCATGGCGGCCGACCCCGACGGAGCCGCCGACCGGGCCGAGAAGGCCAAGGAGATCTCCTCCGACGTCCGGCTGTACGGCGAAGACAACGAGATGGCCTCGCTGATCGCCACCGGCGATGCCGTCACCGCCCGGGCGGTGATGGACGCGATCGAGAGCCGGGCCGCCGGGTGGAAGACCGACGGTGATGCTCGCCCGATCGGTGTGCTTCGGGTCGCCGCACTCGCGCAGCTGGTTCTCGGCGAGCAGGCGGCGAAGCCTCCGGTGCAGCTACTGGTGCAGATCGACCTCGCGACCCTGCTCGGTCTGTCCCGCCAACCCGGCGAGCTTGCCGGCTACGGGCCGATCAGCGACGAGACCGCCCGCGCGTTGGCCGGTGACGCCACCTGGCGGCGGCTCATCACCGACCCGCTGACTCACGCGACCTTGGATCTCGGTCATCAGGCCTACCGGCCGACCGCATCGCTGCGCCGTTTTATCCAGGCGCGCGACCAGACCTGCCGGTTCCCGGGCTGCACCCGTCGCGCGATTCGCTGCGATCTCGACCACGCCGTCGACTTCGACGAGCGAGGTCCCACCAACCGGGCGAACCTCCACGCGCTGTGCCGCACCCACCACAATCTCAAGACCGAGAAGCTCTGGCGCGTCGACCGACATCCCGACGGATCCGAGACCTGGACCTCTCGTTTCGGGTACAGCTACACCCGCGCTGCACCGGTCCAGCCGGTCACCGACCTGACGCCACCCGACGATCCCTATCCGATGGTTGAATGCCCCGGCGTCTATCCGATCGATGCCGAGACGGGAGACGGGATCGATGAGGACAACGGCATCCCACCCGGTGATCCGCCGCCACTGGACAACGAAGACCGCGAGCACGCCGAGCACCTCATCGAAGCCGCGCTATGGGCTCGATTCGACGAGGCTTGCTACGCCAACTACTGGCAGGATCGGGCTGCGGCCTAGGGAGGAACCGACATGCCACCGACCATCGGAAACGGGAAGATCTGCTACCTCGAGCTGCCCGCCACCGACGTCGATCAGTCGGCCGCGTTCTACGAAGCGGTGTTCGGGTGGGAGAGCCGCAAACGCGGCGATGGGCAGCTTGCGTTCGATGACTCGGTGGGTGAGGTGAGCGGCAGCTGGGTGACCGGGCGACCAGCCGCGGCAGATCCGGGCCTGCTCGTGTACGTCATGGTCGACGACGTTGCCGCGACGATGGAGCTGGTCACCGCTGCGGGCGGCGAGATCGTGCAGCCGATCGGTGGAGATGCGCCCGAGATCACGGCACGGTTCCGGGACCCGGCGGGCAACATCCTGGGGCTCTACCAGGAACCGGCTCAGGATCCCGACTAAGCGCCGACCGCGTGGACCCCGCCGTCGACGTGCACGATCGAGCCCGTGGTCGCGGGGAACCAGTCCGAGAGCAACGCGACGCAGGCCCGGGCAGCCGGCTCGGTGTCCGAGACGTCCCAGCCGAGTGGCGCACGTTCCTTCCAGACCTGCTCGAATCCCTCGAAGCCCGGAATCGACTTAGCGGCCATCGTCTTCAACGGGCCGGCAGCGACCAGGTTGACCCGCACTCCCCGCGGACCGAGTTCGCGAGCGAGGTAGCGGGTCGCTGACTCGAGCCCCGCCTTCGCCACACCCATCCAGTCGTAGGCCGGCCAGGCACGCGTCGCGTCGAAGTCAAGCCCGACCAGCGCCCCGCCCTGCGACATCAGCGGGAGCGCCGCACGAGCGAGCGACACCAGCGAGTACGTCGAGATGTGGACCGCGGTCGACACGTCTTCCCACGGCGCGTCCATGAAGCCGCCGCCAAGTGCCGATGCCGGAGCGAAGCCGATCGCGTGGAGCACGCCGTCGAGTGAGTCCGCGTGCTCCCGGACAGCCGCTTCGAGGCCCTCCAGTTCCGAGACGTCGGTGACGTCCAGCGGGACGACCGGCGCCGGCGCCGGCAGCCGGTTGGCGATCCGCGTCGTCAACGAACGGCTGCGCCCCACTCCTGTCAGCACTACCGATGCGCCCTGCTCCTGCGCGATCTGGGCCACCCGAAACGCGATCGACGCCTCGGTCAGCACGCCCGTCACCAGGACGGTCTTCCCGTCGAGCAGTCCCATCAGTGCCCCATTCCCAGACCGCCGTCGACCGGTACGACGGCCCCCGTTACGTATGACGCCGAGTCTCCGACGAGGAACTCCGCGACAGCGGCGACCTCGTCGACCGTCGCCGCCCGCTTGAATGGCGTCCGATCGGTGATGTCGCTGCGCTGCGCGTCCGTGAGTTCCGCCGCCATGTCGGTGTCGACGAGTCCCGGCGCGATCACGTTCGAGGTGACCCCGCGACCGGCGTACTCCCGCGCCAACGAACGCGCCAGCCCGATCAACCCGGCCTTCGATGCGGCGTAGTTCGCCTGGCCGGGACTGCCGAGCATGCCGACGACGCTGGAGACGAACAGCAGCCGTCCGAACCGCGCCCGCGCCATCCCGGGCACCACAGCTTTCGCGGCGGCCCAGGCTCCCCGCAGGTTGGTGTCGATGACGTCATCCCAGTCGGGTTCCGGCATCCGCAGCAGCAGGCCGTCCCGGGTGATGCCGGCCGCGGCGATGAGGATCTCGACCGCGCCGTTCTCCTCCGCGGCGGCCACCGCCGCCTCGGCGACCGAGGCCGAGTCCCCGACATCGCACTTGACGGAGAACAGACCCTGCGGCGCCGGGCTGGAGTGGTGGGTTACGGCGACCCGATGCCCCGCGGCAGCGAGCCGCTGCGCGATCCCCAGCCCGATACCGCGGTTGCCGCCGGTGATGAACACCGAACGTTCGCTGCTCACAGCGGGATGTTTCCGTGCCCGCCGATACTGCGCGGCTTGCTGTCCAGCACCGCGCTCACCAGGGACCGGGTCCGGTCCGGGTCGATGACCTCGTCCACGAGCTCGAGCTCGACCGCACGTGCGACGCCGCCCGACTTCTGCTCGTGCTCCACGGCTAGCGCGGCTTCGAGCTCCAACCGGTCCGGACCCTCAGCCGCTGCGGCGAGCTGGCGCCGGTGCAGCACCCGCACGGCGGCCACGGCGCCCATCACGGCGACCTCCGCGGTCGGCCAGGCGAGCACCCGCGTGGCCCCGAGCGACCGTGAGTTCATCGCGATGTACGCGCCGCCGTACGCCTTGCGGGTCACGATCGTGATCCGCGGCACGGAGGCTTCCGCGAACGCGTGCAGCAGCTTCGCGCCTCGCCGCACCACGCCGTCCCATTCCTGGGCCACGCCCGGGAGGTATCCCGGCACGTCGACGAGAACGACGAGGGGTACGCCGAACGCGTTGCACATCCGGACGAAGCGCGCGGCTTTGTCGGCGCTGGCGGCGTCGAGGCAGCCGCCGAGCCGCTGCGGGTTGTTGGCGAGGACACCCACGGTGCCACCGCCGATCTTGCCGAGCATCGTGACGATGTTGGGCGCCCACTTCGCGTGGAGCTCAGTGCCGGGTGCGTCGAGCAGGGTGTCGATGATCGGGTGGACGTCGTAGGCCCGCCGCGGGTTGTCCGGCAGAAGGTGCGCCATCGGGCGGTCCTCGACCAGGGTGCACCGCGTCGGGTCGCCGAGCAGGGCGGCGACATCACCCGCGGCCGCGATCGCTTCCGCGTCGGTGTCCGACACGATGTGCACGACGCCGCTGCGCCGGCCGTGCGGCTCGGGACCACCGAGCTGCGCCATGTCGACGTCCTCGCCGGTGACGCTCTTGACGACGTCCGGGCCCGTCACGAAGACGCGGCCGTTGGGTCCGAGGACCACGACGTCCGTGAGTGCCGGTCCGTAGGCCGCGCCGCCGGCGGCCGGGCCGAGTACGACGGAGATCTGCGGCACCCGGCCGGAGGCGTGGGTCATCTTCGCGAAGACCCGGCCGACGCCGTCGAGCGAGGCGACACCCTCGGCGAGCCGTGCGCCACCGGACTGCCAGATGCCGACGACCGGGATGCCGCTGCGGATCGCGAGATCGTAGGCCGCGACGATGGCGTCACAGCCCTCGCGTCCCATCGCGCCGCCCTGGATCGTGGCGTCGGTCGCGAAGGCCACGACGGTGCGTCCCTTGACGCTGCCGCTGGCGGTGACGACCCCGGAGCCCTGGTCGTCGCGGATCACCATCAGGTCACCCGCGTCGAACAGCGCCTTCAGCCGGCTTTGGGGGTCGCGTTCGATGACGCCCTCGGGGGTCCCGGTAGGGGGAACGAGCTCGGCGACTGACATCAGACCTCCGTGAAGACCAGGGCGACGTCGTGGCCGCCGAAGCCGAACGAGTTGGACAGGGCCGCACCACCGGGAGCCAGCGTGCGGGGAGAGACCCGGACCAGGTCGAGGTCGACCTCGTCGTCAGGGTTGTCGAGGTTGCGGGTCGCGGGGACTGTGTGGTCGCGCAGCGCCAGGCAGGTGACAGCCGCCTCGAGGGCACCCGCAGCGCCGAGCAGATGCCCGGTGCAGGACTTGGTGGCGGTCACGGCGACGTGGTCGGCGTGCTCGCCGAAGACGGTCCGGATCGCCCGCGCCTCGGCGGTGTCCCCGGCAGGGGTGGACGTGGCGTGCGCGTTGACGTGGATGACGTCGATGGGACTCAGGCCGGCGTCGCGCAGGGCCAGCGCCATCGCCCGGGCGGCGCCTTCACCGGTCGGCTCCGGTGCCGCGACGTGGTAGGCGTCGTTCGCCATCCCGGCACCGGCGAGACCGGCGTAGGCCGTCTTGCCACGAGCCGCAGCGTGCTCGGCGGACTCCAGCACCACCAGCGCTGCACCCTCACCGAGCACGAACCCGTCGCGTCCCTTGTCGAACGGTCGGGACGCCGCTTCGGGGTTGTCGTGGTTCGGCGAGAGAGCGCGCATTGCGGCGAACGCCGCCATCGGCAGCGGGTGAATGACG
This sequence comes from Mycobacteriales bacterium, assembly GCA_036267755.1. Taxonomy (GTDB): domain Bacteria; phylum Actinomycetota; class Actinomycetes; order JAFAQI01; family JAFAQI01; genus DATAVK01. Next base: position 20,736 of record DATAVK010000070.1, on the reverse strand, counting down.
GCTTCCGAACCGCCGCAGACGACGACGTCGGCCCGACCGCTGCGGATGATGTCGAGCCCCATCGCGATCGCCTCGGAGCCGGACGCGCAGGCGGAGACCGGCGAGTGAGCGCCTGCCTTCGCGCCGAGCGCCAGTCCGACCGTGGCGGCGGGACCGTTCGGCATCAACATCGGGACGGCGTGCGGCGAGACCCGACGCGGACCCTTTTCCTTGAGCACGTCGTACTGCGCGAGCAGCGTGGTCATCCCGCCGATGCCGGTCGACACCACCACGGCGAGCCGCTCGGGGTCGACGTCGGGCTCGCCGGCGTCCGCCCAGGCCTCGCGCGCGGCGATGAGCGCGAGCTGCTGGGCGCGATCCTGAGTCCGGATCTGGATCGGAGTCAGGATCTCGGACGGGTCGACCCGCACCGGCGCGGCGATCCGCACCGGCAGCTCGGCGAACGCCTCGCCGTCGAGCAGGCGCACGCCTGACTCACCGTCGAGGAGCGCCCGCCAGGTCGTGGAGATGTCGCCGCCGAGCGGCGTCGTGGCGCCGAGCCCGGTGACGACGACGTCGCGTACCGTCACGCGGCAACGCCTGCCTTCTCGATGAACGCCACGACGTCACCGACGGTCTTCAGCTTCGACAGTTCCGAGTCGGGGACGGCAACGCCGAACTTGTCCTCGGCCATCGTCGCGATCTCCACCATCGACAACGAGTCGACGTCGAGGTCGTCCACGAAGGACTTGTCGAGCTGGATCTTCTCGGCCGGGATGCCGGTGGCTTCCTGAACGATTTCGCCGAGGCCGGCGAGGATCTCTTGCTGGGTCATGCGATCTCTCCTTTGTGTTGGGACGTTCTCGTGTGGTTGGGACAGTCCGGAACGGGTTCCGGTCGAGGGGTGTGGTCCAGGGTCAGGGGACCGCGATGACGGCGCCTGCATACGTGAGGCCGCCACCGAAGGCGAGGGTCAGGGCCAGGTCGCCCTTGGCGACCCGACCGTCGGCGCGCAGCTGCGAGAGTGCGAGCGGCACCGACGCGGCTGAGGTGTTGCCGGAGGTGATGACATCGTCGGCGACGACCGCGTCGGTCGCTCCGAGCTGCTTGGCGAGGGAGTTGATGATCCGCAGGTTGGCCTGGTGGGGGATCAGCGCAGCCAACTCGCTGGGGTCCACGCCTGCTGCCTCACACGCGGCCCGGGCGACACCGGCGAGCGACGTGGCCCACCGGAACACCGCGGGGCCTTCGATCCGCAGGTGGCCGCCGGTGTCCATGGCGATCAGCTCGTGGCCGGTGCCGTCGCTGCCCCACACGACCGGCCCGATCCCGGCCTCGACGCTGGGCCCGATCACGACCGAGCCGGCGCCGTCACCGAACAGGATCGCGGACGACCGGTCGGTCCAGTCGACGACGTCCGACAGGCGCTCCGACGCGGCGACCACGGCGTAGTCGACGGTGCCGAGCCGGACCGCGTCCGCGGCGGTGGACAGGGCGTAGCAGAAGCCGGCGCAGGCCGCGTTGACGTCATACGCGCCGACCTCGCCGATCGCGCCGATCGCCTCGGCGACCTGGGCCGCGCCGCCGGGGATGGACTGCGGCATCGAGCAGGTGGCCAGTACGACGAGACCCACTGCGGAGGGGTCCACGCCGGCATCGGCGACCGCCTTGCGTGAGGCCTCGCTGGCCATGGCGATGACGGACTCGCCCTCGCCGGCGATCCGCCGGCTGGCGATGCCGGTGCGCTGCTGGATCCAGGCGTCGTCGGTGTCGAGGGTCTGCGCCAGGTCATCATTGGTGACGAGCCGGGTGGCGCGGTGCTCGCCCAGCCCGACGATCGAGGCCTGCCGGATGACGGTCGGTCCTCTCATGCTGTGGCTTCCGTTGCTAGCCGGGCCAGCGGTTGCCCGTCGGCGACGGGGTCGCCGTCGTTGACCAGCCACTCCACCAGCCGACCGCCGTGGACGGTGCGGAAGTCGACGTCCTCGTTGCGGGTGCTGATGGTGCCCAGCGCAGCGCCGGGCTGCACCCGGGTGCCGGTTTCTGTAGTGGCGATGCGCACCGTTCCTCGGGTCGGAGAGACGACGACCCGCCACGGCAACGGCTCCTCGGCGAGGTCGTGGGCGTGCTCGATGATCACCCGGCGGGCCTCGTCGAGGTCGTCGGGGGTCTTCAGCGCGACGGCCTCGACCCCGGGCAGGGCCCGGCGTACCAGACCCGTCAGCGTGCCGGCCGGTGCCAGCTCGATCGTGGCCGTGACTCCCAGTGCCCCCAGGGTCCGCATGCAGGCATCCCAGCGCACGGGCGTGCTGACCTGCTCGATCAGCCGGCGCAGCACTTCTTGCCCGTCGGTGACCAGCGTGCCGTCGGCGTTCGACACGATCCCGCCTTCGGCGTCGTGGGCGGTGACCGTTCCGGCCGCGTCGGCCAGCGCATCGCGCGCCGGCGCCATCAGGGAGGTGTGGAACGCACCGGCGACGCTGAGCGGACGCAGCCGGGCGCCCTCCGGCGGATCGGCCTGTAACCGCTCCACGGCGTCCATCGGGCCGGCGGCGACGATCTGACCTGCACCATTGGCATTGGCGACGGTGCAGCCGGAGCGGGCGATCGCCGCCTCCACGATGTCGCGGTCACCGCCGAGGACGGCCACCATGCCGCCGGCCGGGCTGGCGGCAGCTGTCGCCATCGCGGCGCCGCGGACGGCGACGACCCGGAGGGCGTCCTCATCGCTCATCACGCCGGCGAGCGCAGTTGCCGCGAACTCGCCGACGCTGTGGCCGGCGAACACCGTGTCGGTGGGGAGCTGGGGCAGTTGCGTGGCGGAGAGCAGCGAGGCGGCCACGATCAGCGGCTGCGCGATCGCGGTGTCGGTCACCTCAGCGTCCGACATCGTCGTACCGGCCGCGACCAGGTCGATTCCGGCCGCCTTGGAGTATCGCTGCAGCGTCGCGAGGGTGTCGTCGTTCAACCAGGGCTGGAGGACGCCGGAGCGTTGTGAGCCCTGACCGGGCGCGAGGATTGCGAGCACTCCTCCAGCCTCGCGGGTACCCGCCAGTAAGTCAGCGGGTCCTTGGACAGTCTTCACGGGGCAAAGTTTGTCGGGTTCCTACAACGTCCGGCTGGCCGAATCCAGCCTCCCGAGGGCGATTCCGACCTGAACGACGAACCGATCACGACCCACGGCGATGTCGAGGCTGCACAGGTCAGCGATCCGTCGGAGCCGGTAGCGGACCGTGTTGCCGTGCACGAACAGCTCCCGGGCGGTCGCCTCGATCGTGCCCCCACACCGTTCATAGGCATCGGCCGTCGCCAGCAGCGCCGGGTCGCCGGAGAGTGGCACATAGACCCGGTCGATCAGGTACTGCACGGCCCGGGCGTCACCGGCCAACGCCCGTTCGGGCAGCAGTTCGTCGCTCGTCACGGGTCGAGGAGCCTCGGGCCAGGCCACCACGGCCCGCAGCGCCGCGAATGCCTCCTGGACGGAGATCGCGACGTCCGCGAGACCCGAGACGACCGGCCCCATGACGACTGGCCCGTCCGCGAAGGCCGGGAGCAGGGCCCGGGTGACCCGGGTCGTCTTGAGGCCGCCACCGACGATCACGACGAGCTTGGTCGTCTGGACGCTGGCGAGCACGTCGACGCCGATGCCGCGGCCCAGGTGACGGACATGTCCCAGCACGCGTTCCGGGTCACCGGATGGCGCGCCGCCGACGACGACGATGACCTGGGCCGGATGTGACCACCCGAGCGCCGCTGCGCGGGACACCAGGGCGTCGTCGACATCGCCTCGTACGACGGCGTCGACCACGAGCGCCTCGAGTCGGGCGTCCCAGGCCCCGCGTTGCTCGGCGGCGCGGGCGTAGACCAGGGCGGCCGCGAAGGCGATCTCGCGGGAGTAGCGCAGCACGGTCTCTCGCAGCCACGGTTGCTCCGCCGGGGCCGCCAGGTCGGGGACCGAGTCCTCGGCCACCTCAACGGCGATCCGGACCAGCTCGACGGTCTGCTCCAGGCTGACGACCCGGGCCAGCTCCCCAGGCGCGGCCGCGAAGACCTCGGCGGTGATGCGTGGCCCCGCGCTTGGGGCCGACAGCCAGGTGGCGAGGCCGCGCAGACCCAGCTGGACCAGCAGGCCGACCTGGGTGCGGGGTTCCGGCTCCATCGCCACGAACCACGGCAACGTCTCGAGCATCCGTTGTTGGGTCAGCGTGGCGAGCTGACCGGAGGCCCGCTCGACCCGTCGAGCCGTCGCGGCGACCCGGGCGGCACTCGGCTGCTTCACCAGGCAGAGGATGCCAGGTCGTTAGCTGCTGCCGGTGTTGTAGTCCGTTGTCAGCCACTCCGCATAGCTCTCGCCGGTCAGCCGCTCCAACAGCGGGACGTCGTCGGCGAAGACCTTCGTCAGTCGGCTGCGCTGCTCGGGGGTGATCTTGGGGCGCCGGCCGCCGTCCCGCTGCAGCAGCGCGAGCAGCGGCTCCCGGGCCATCTTCCGGACCGGCAGCGGGAAGACGTGGCCCACCGCGGCACCACCACGCAGCACGGTCTGCAGGCCCCTGTTAAGCGGCGACTCCGGGACGTGAGCCCGGACGTTCTCCGACGGAACCTTCTCCAGGTGACCGGTCTCGACGCCGAGGAACTCGCAGATCTGGTCGAGTGTCTCGACCGCCCGGTCGCGCAGGTCGCGGTACCGCAGCAGCAGTACCCGCTCGCGGGGGAACACGTCGTAGAGATGCTCCAGTTGCTCGCCGTACCGACCCAGGCCGGTGTACTGCCAGAACGGCGCCCAGCCGTCGGCCACCCGCTTGTCCTCCTCGTCGCAGGCGCGCAGGAAGTCGGCGTAGGGCTCCAGTCCGGCTGACCACAGGTGCGCCCAGTTGCTGTGCGCCCGGTCGACCGGGTCACGCAGGACCGCGATCAGCTTGGCCTCGGGGATCAGCTTGCGGATCCGGCGGTGGGCAACGAGGTCGTGCAGATAGAACGGGCTGCTCTCGCCGCGCAGCGTGCCGGGCGGAGCCGCGGCGAACAGGTCCTCGTAGTCCGATCGGCGCCAGACGTACTCCTGGTAGGTCTGCGCGTCACCCGGCCCGCCCCGGCTCGGCGGCGGCCTGCCGTCGCTGAGGAAGAACCGGGGTTCCTTGACCGCCGACATGAACAGCTGCGGATGAGCCGCCAGCGCGGAGTGCAGCGCCGTCGTCCCTGCCTTCGGTGGCCCGATGACCAGAAAGTCCGGGAGAGGCATGAGCGCTCCTGCGCGTGGACTGGACAGAACGTCGCCGTGAACGACTATAGGTGGAAAGTGGTCCGGACTACTACACAAGGATTCGCAGCGGGAGCGTGGCCCGGAACGTGGCGCCGCCGCCCGCTCGGTTGTGCACACTCACCGTGCCGCCATGCGCCCCCACCAACCCGGCCACGATCGAGAGCCCGAGGCCGTTGCCGCCCGCTTGGCGGCTCCGAGAGGTATCTGCCCGATAGAAGCGCTCGAACACGCGGTCGGCGTCGGAATCTGGCACCCCCGGCCCGCGGTCGGACACCTCGAGGACTGCAAGGCTCTCCGCCGGTTCGGTCGAGACCCGGACTGTCACGGGTGTACCGGGCGGGGTGTGGGTGAGGGCGTTGGAGACCAGGTTGTTGACCACCTGACGCAACCGCGCCGCGTCACCGGTCACGACCGGCGGCGGGCCGCTATCCACCTGCAGGTCGATCGACCGGTCGGGCGCAAGGAGGGACGCGTCGTGAACCGCTTCCCGAGCCAGTGGCACCAGGTCGACGGCCACTCGCTCGAGCGGGCGTTGCTGGTCGAGCCGGGCAAGCAGCAGCAGGTCCTCGACGAGCAGGCCCATCCGGGACGCCTCGTCCTCGATCCGCCGCATCATCGCAGGGAGCTCCTCGGCCGACGGGGCACCGCCGAGCCGGTGCAGCTCGGCGAAGCCGCGGATCGAGGTGAGTGGGGTACGCAGCTCGTGGCTGGCGTCGGCGATGAACCGACGCATCCGTTGCTCGGAAGCGGTTGCTTGCTCCTGCGAGGCTCGTTCGTGCGCGAACGCGCCCTCGATCTGGGCGAGCATGCCGTTCAAGGCTTGGGACAGGCGCCCGATCTCGGTCCGCTCCGGTGCGTCGGGCACCCGTTGGGTCAGATCACCGGCCGCGATCGCAGCCGCCGTGTGCTCCACCGTCACCAGCGGACGCAGCGAGCGACCGATGAGGACCCAGCCGCCGGAGCCAACCAGCACCAGTACGACGACACCGATCAGGATCTCGATGAGGATCAGGTGATCCACCGTGTGGTCCAGATCGCTGAGCGACGTGGCCACGGCCACGCTGCCGCTGTTGTCGGGCAACGCCTGCACCACCACCCGCCAGTCGCTCGACCCCGATGTGGACGGCACCGTGAAGGGTCGACCCCCTCGGGCCCTGACCTCGGCCAGCGTCAAGGTCGGCAGCTTCGGTGGTGACGGAGCGGACAGTGGGGCGGAGCGGGTCTGGGTCGGGTGCCCCGCCTCGTCGAACTGCTCGATGTAGAACTGGCCGGGAATCGTACGGCGGTCCCGCGATGACGCGGTCGGTGCCGGCTTCGGTGGGGTTCCATTCGACGCGGGGGACCCCGGAGTGCTCCGGAAGTTGGGGATGCGGCCGGTGGCTGAGTGCAGCTGGTCGTCGACCCGATCCAGCAGGTAGCTGTGCAGCTGGGCGGTCGTGGCTACACCGGCGACAGCCAGGCCGGCGGCAGCGAGCAACAGGATGGTCGCGACCAGCTTGACCCGCAACGACATCGAGGCGACAGTGCGGCGCAGCGCCGACGGGCCGCGCCAACGGCTCACTGTCTTGGCGTGCGGAGCACGTAGCCGACACTGCGGATGGTCTGCAGCAGCCGGGGTTCGGTCGTGTCGATTTTGCGGCGCAGGTAGGACACGTAGGACTCCACCACGTTGGCATCTCCACCGAAGTCGTACTGCCAGACGTGGTCGAGTATCTGGGACTTCGACAGCACCCGCGACGGATTCTGCAGGAAGTACCGCAGCAGCTTGAACTCGGTCGGGGACAGCGTGACCGGCTCGCCTGCCTTCGTCACCTCGTGGGTGTCGTCGTTGAGCTCGATGTCCGCGAAGGCCAACGTGGACCCCCGAGGCGCAGTCGAACCCCGAGCGGTACGACGCAGCACGGTGCGCACTCGGGCGATGACTTCCTCGAGGCTGAACGGCTTGGTGACGTAGTCGTCGCCGCCGAGGGTGAGGCCGGTGACCTTGTCATCGGTGGCGTCGCGTGCCGTGAGGAAAAGCACCGGCGTCTGGCTGCCGTCACCGCGCAGCCGTCGTACCAGCTCGAAGCCGTCCATGCCGGGCATCATCACGTCGAGCACCAGCAGGTCCGGCGCGAAGCTGCTCGCCACCGCGAGGGCGTCGGCGCCGTTGGTCGCGGTCGCGACCTCGAAGCCGGCAAAGCGCAGACTGGCCGACAGCAGTTCCAGAATGTTGGGCTCGTCGTCGACGACGAGGAGTCTCGCCTCCGTGGCCGGGAGTGCCTCGGGTGCTGACATGGTGCGTCCCTACGGTCGGTTGCGGCTGTCTCCAGCATGCTGGATGAGCGACATGAGCCGAACCTAGGTGTTACCTGACCGTTTGCTGTGAGGCAGCGTCAGCGCAGGTCGTACACGGTCTGCCCGCCGATCGTGGTCGAGGTGTAGTTCGCGGCGACCCACGCATTGATCTGGTCGGCGACGGTTGAGCCGGAGCTACCGGCGCCGCCGGTGCCGGCCGCGATGAAGTAGTGGATCCGGCCGGCCGCGACCCACGCCTTGAACTGCGCGAGCGAGGGTGCCGGATCCGTGCCGTTGAAGCCGCCGATGGCCATGATCGGCTTGCCGGAGGCAAGCTGGAGCCCGGCGGCGTTGTTGGAGCCGACGGTGGCCGCCACCCAGGAGTAGGAGCTGCTGTCGGCACGCAGTGCCGTCACGAGTGCCTGGCTCGGCGTGGTCGCGTTGAGCAGGCCGCCGAGGCCGCCCGCCCGCCCGGCGCCGGCTCCGCCGCCCTGGCCGCCTGGGAAGCCGGCGGCTCCGCCGGCTGGCTTTTGGCCGCCTCCGGCAAAGCCTTGCTGTCCGCCGGCTGGCTGTTGGCCCCCGCCGAAGCCCTGCCGTCCGCCGCCGCCTCCAGGGCCACCTGTCGCGCTCGTGACCGTTGGTCCCGCGCTCGGGATCGAGCCGCTGTGCGGTGTTGCCGCGGTGTCGAGGGCGTACGCCGCCGGGCCAGCAAGCCCGACGACGATGGCGCTCACCGCCAGCACCGTGGTCACGCGGCGTCGAGACGCCTCGGTGACGAGCATCGCGGCCGAAGTCAGCAGACCGACGACGAGGCCAACGTCACGCAGCCACGGATGCCAGGTGGCCGACCGGTCGAGCAGCACGAAGGACCAGACCACCGTGACCGCAAGCGTGAGGGGCAGAACGGTCCGGCCGGCAATCTCGTCGCGGCGCGACCACAGTGCCGTCGCGCCGATGCCGACGAGGGCGCCGATCGCAGGTGCGAGGGCGACCGTGTAGTAGGGGTGGATGATGCCTTCGCTGAGCGAGAACGTGAGGCCGGTGACGACGAGCCAGCTGCCCCACAGCAGCAACTGCGCTCTGCCGCCGTCGGTTCGCGGCAGACGGCGCCAGAGGACCAGCATGGTGACGAAAAGAATGAGTGCGGCGGGGAGCAGCCAGGAGATCTGGCCGCCGAAGTCGGCGTTGAACAACCGGGTGATGCCGGTGGGTCCCCACTGACCGCTGGTGCCGCCGGTGCCACCGACGCTGCCGGTCTCGTTGCCGGTGAGCCGCCCGAAACCGTTGTAGCCGAAGATCAGGTTGAGGATGCTGTTGTTGGTCGATCCTCCGATGTAAGGCCGGTCGGCAGCCGGGATGAGGGCGACCGCCGCGACCCACCAGCCGGCTGCGACCACGATCGCGATGCCGGCGGCGCTGAGGCCACGAATCCGGCGACGCAGACTGACCGGTGCACAGCACAGGTACACCAACCCGAAGCCGGGCACCACGAGCAATGCTTGCATCATCTTCGCGAGGAAGCCGAAGCCGACCAGCGTCCCAGCGAGCACCAGCCAGCGAGTCCGGCCGTCCTCGAGTGCCCGGACGGTGGCGTACGCCGAACCCACCAGGCAGAGCACCAGCAGCGGGTCGGGGTTGTTGAACCGGAACATCAGTACGGCGACCGGCGTGAGGGCGAGCACGCCGCCCGCCATCAGCCCGGCGGTAGCGCCGAACCGGCGCCGCACCGTCGCGTACAACAGGCCCACGGCGGCGACGCCCTCGAGTGCTTGCGGCACCAGGATCGACCAGGCGTTTACCCCGAAGACTCGGGCGAAGATGTCCATCACCCACAGCGCCGCCGGTGGCTTGTCGACGGTGATGAAGTTCGAGGCGTCGAACGATCCGAAGAACATCGCCTTCCACGAGTGCGACCCGGCCTGCACGGCCGCCGAGTAGAACGCGTTCCCCCACCCCGACGCCCCGAGTCCCCACAGGTACAGCGCAGCCGTTGCTACCAGCAGTGCGAGCAACGCGGGACGAGCCCACGGCGCGTCCGAATCGTGGCCGCGCCACAGCCGATGGAACCGCGAGGCGGGCGGCGTGGGCGTGAGTGCGGCGGTGTCGGCCGATGCCGGCGTGACCTGCTCGATGAGTGTCATGACCGCGCCGCCGTCGTCGTACCGGCGAAGACCCAGCCGCGCAGCAGCAGAAACCGCAACGCTGTGGCGCCGAGGTTCGCGACCACCAGGACGGCGGCCTCGAGCCATCGTGGCGGATGCGGGTCAGTGAGATGGAGTAACCCGATCGCCGCCGTCGTCACGGCGAGCGCCGTGGCGAACACGCCGATTCCCTGCAGTTGGTGCCGAAGCTGCCCCTGCTTGTCTCGGATCCCGAACGTGAAGTGCCGGTTGGCCGCGGTGTTCGCGACGGCCGTCACGGCCAGGGCGACGGCGTTCGCGACGACGGCTGGTACCGCCGTGCGCAGCACCAGGTAGAGCGCCAGGTAGGCGAGCGTGCTGGTGATGCCGATCGCCGTGAAGCGGACCAGCTGCTGGCCGAGCGGACCGCGACGTCGCTCGGCCAGCAGCCGCGCCACGCCGCGGAGGTCGGCGAGCGCGGTCGGGATGATGTCGACCCGCGAGTCGGGGTCGTCCACCCAGTCGACAGGAACTTCGTGGATGCGCAGCCCGCGCCGTTGGGCCCGGACCAGCAGCTCGGTGTCGAAGAACCACTCCTGGTCGCGCACTGTCGGCAGTAGTGCTCGCGCGTGGTCCGCCCGGATCGCCTTGAAGCCGCACTGCGCGTCGGAGAAGCGGGCGGCGAGGGCACCGCGCAGCAAGACGTTGTAACAGCGGGAGATCAGCTCTCGCTTGGCACCGCGGCTCACCCGGGAGTCGCGGGCGAGCCGCGTGCCGATCGCGACATCGCTGTGTTCGGACAGCAGTGGCGCGACGAGCGGGAGCAGGCCGGAGAGGTCGGTCGAGAGGTCGACGTCCATGTAGGCGAGGACCGGGGAGTCGCTCGACGCCCACGCGGCGCGCAGCGCCCGGCCGCGTCCCTTCTCCGCTAGCCGCAGCACGCGCACCCCATCAAGCTCACGGGCGAGCTGGCAGGCCAGCGGCCAGGTGTGGTCGGTGCTCGCGTTGTCGACGATCGTGATCCGCCACGACAGCGGGAAGCCGTCCTCGAGGAAGTCGTGAAGCCGCATGATCGAACGCTGTAGTCCGGCGGCCTCGTTGTAGACGGGAACGACGATGTCGATTGCCGGGACCGTGGTCGGCCGGTCGGACTGGATGCCGCCATCAGCAGGACTCGTGACGTCAGCAGTCGTGATGTCGGCAGTCGAGATGTCGGGGTGTGTCATGGCTCAAGGGTCGGGTGGGGCGATGAAAGGCGACTGGCTCGAACCTGTGAGGCGGTCGTGAAAACCGTTGCCGGGCAACAGGTTCTAGTTGCCGGTCGCGCCGCCCCGGGCGCCACCGAAGCCGCCAGCGCCGCCGGACCCGCCACCACCGAAACCACCGGTGCCACCGAAGCCGCCCGCGCCGCCGAAGCCGCCGGCGCCGCCGAAGCGACCGCCGACACCGGTGCGGGTCACCGTGTTGCTGCTACTCGGAACTGCGGCATTGAGGTTCGCGAGAACGACGCGCTGGCCAGTGCTGAGCCCGGACTTGATCTGGGTGAGCGCGGACCCGGCCGCTCCGGTGACGACGGTGCGGCGCACCTCCTTGCCGCCGTTCAGCACCTCGACGTACGTCGTCGAGCCTGACCGGTGGACCGCGGATGTCGGCACGGTGACGACGTCGTGGGCGCTGGCGAGGAGCACGCTGACCGCCGCGTCGGCGCCGTTGACGAGGGTGGCGGACGAGCTGTCGAGCTCCACGATGACGGGGTAGTCGGAGTCGCTGTCGGCTGCCCGGATCGCGATGACGTGACCGGCGATGGTCGTGCTGGAGCCGTCGGGGACCGCCGTCGCTGTCATTCCCTTGGCGACGGTGCGGACCTGCGTAGCACTCAGTGAGAGCGTGACCTCGTCATGGCCGGAGCCCTTGACGATGAAGGCCGGGCTGGTCGAGCTCGACGATCCGGAGACCGCGTCGCCCTTGCTGATGGTCACGGCCGTCACCTCACCGGTGATCGGGCTGGTAAGCGTCGCCTCCGCCAGGTTGGCCTTGTCAGTGGCCATGGTCGCGCGGTCGGTGTCGATCGATGCCTCGTCCGAGGCGAGCGTGGCGGCGGTGACGACGCGGGTCGACCCGCCGGACCTGGCGCCGGTGGAACCGGTAGAACCAGTGGAACCGCTGTGTGTCGATCCGCTATGCGTCGATCCGGAGCTCGACGATCTCGGGGACGGGCTGCTGGTCGTGCCCTGGCCGGACTGCAACAGCTTCTCGGTGTCGGTGTCGAGGGTCTGCTCGGCGCTGAGCACCGACTTCTCGTCGTTCGAGACCGTGGTCTGGTCGGCCAGCAGGGTCGCCGCCGCGGTGGTGCATGCGGTCGAACCCGGTGTCGCGCAGGCCGTTTTCGTCGTGGCAAGCGCCTGCTTCGCGGTCGCCAGGTCGAGGTCGGTCTTGTGCTGTGCGGCCACAACGGCCGCCTGATCGCGGGTGATCGTGGCCGAGCTGGTGCCGCCGCCTGACGATCCGCCGCCACCTGACCCATGCGATGGCGATGGCGACGGTGACGGCGTCGCCGCGGTCACGACGAAGGCAGAGTCGGTGGCGGTGACCGTCCCACTGCCTGTTGTTGCTGCGGTGGTCTCGGTGGTTGACGACTCGCCACTCTCGTCGTCCGAGAGGGTGGCCTCCGCGGCACTCAACGCCGATTGTGCCGAGGCGAGCGTCGCCGCGAGCGAGGTGCGGTCAAGCGTTGCGAGAGTCGCGCCGGCCTGGACGTGTTGTCCTTGGTGCGCCACGATTTTCTTCACCGTGCCGGCGACCTGAAAGTCCGCGTCGGCTGAGTTCAGTGGGCTCAGCGTTCCCGTCGTGGTCAGCAGCTGCTGAACCGACCCGCGACTGACCGTCGCGGTCCGGTACGACGCACCGGATCCGCCGGCGACGGCCCACGCCGTTCCCCCGGCCGCCAGGACGACGACGGTCGCGACACCGCCGACCACCAGTCGCCGGTTCCGCCTGGTACGACGCCGCAGGCGGGCGGTCGACTCAGGCATTCGTCGCCCCACCTTGTGACGACCCGCCGGAGCCGCCACCGAAGCCACGGCCACCGAAGCCGCCGCCACCGAACCCGCCCGCAGCGATCGCCGGGCACTTACCGGAGGTCGGCGACGACACGGTGATGCTCAACGCGTCGATGGTCCCGGTCGAGGCCTTGCTCCCGATCGCGGTGACGCACATGCCCTTCGCCACGGCCGAGGAGGTCGATGTCGCGCTGGTCAGGTAGGTCGTGGCCGATGATGTCGTGACGGATCGGGCCGTCGTCGTGGAGCTCGACCCGAAGCCGACCGTCTTGAGCGTGATGCCGGAACCGGAGATGGCGGTGACCGTCCCGGTGGCTCCGCCGAAGCCGCCCCGGCCGCCGAAGCCACCGCGACCACCCGTCCCGCCGGACGGCGGTGTCCCACCGAATCCACCGCCCGGGCTGCGGGTCGGAGCACCGGACGGTCGGGTGCCTGGTGTCCCGCCACCCTGGCCGCCGAAGCCGCCCGAGCCGGTGCGCGCGTCGCAGGCCGACGTACTGGTGATCGTGACGGTCGTCGCCTTGATCGGCGTCGACGCGGACGCTGAGCCGCCGCTGTTAGCAGCCGAGGTGACACTCACGCAGTCGCCGACGGCAACTGCCGACTTGCCGGCTGAGGCGACCTTGGTGAATCGGGTCGAGCTCGCCCACACCACGGTCGCAGTGCCCGAGCTGGTCGCGACCTTGACCCCGGAGCTGCCCAGCACGGTGGCCTTACCGGACGCGCTGGCGAAGTTGCCGCCGAAGCCACCGGCTCGTCCGGCGCCCGCCCCCGCCGACGACGTGGGGTTCGGGCTGGGGGAGCTGGCCGAGGAAGGTGTCGATCCGCCGCCGGAGCCGCACGCCGCGAGGAGCAAGGCCGTCACGGCGAGCCCGGCGGCGGGGATCAGCCGGGGACGGATCAGGCGGTTGATGCTGGACACGGGGTTCTCCTGGGGGTTGGACGGGCGCTGGTCATCGTTGTGCAGCTCATTCGCTGCGCAGCGCGTCGATGGGGGCGAGCCGAGCGGCTCGAGTTGCGGGGTAGACGCCGAAGCCGACGCCGATGGCCACCGCGACGACGATGGCGCCGACCGCTGCGGTGGGTGAGATGGCGACCGGGTCGGAGATCAGGTGGGGCAGGACGACGGCACCGATCAGCCCCACGCCGACGCCGAGCACGCCGCCGATCAGGCCCAAGGTCGACGCCTCCACCAGGAACTGGCGGCGGATCGCCTGGGGGGTGGCGCCGAGCGCCTTGCGCAGGCCGATCTCGCGGACCCGTTCGGTGACCGACACCAGCATGATGTTCATCACGCCGATGCCGCCGACGAGCAGCGAGATCCCGGCGATACCGGCCAGCAGCACGGTCAGTGTGGAGTCGACGCTGGTGGCCGTCGAAAGGATCGATGCCTGCGACTGCAAGGTGAAGTCGGCGTTGGTGGCGGTCGTGATGCCGTGCAGATTCAACAGGGTGTTGTCCGCTTCTTGGTACGCCGCGGAGATCGTGCTCTTGTTGGTGGCTTCGAGGTAGATGTCGCTCACCGACGTCCGCGACGTGCCGCCGACCACTCGGGTCGCCGCGGTGGTGATCGGGATGATGGCCTCGTCGTCCTGGTCGGTCGTCGAGGACGAGCCGGAGCCGACCGAGGTGAGGACACCAACTACCTGGAAGGGGATGTTGGCGATCGTCACCGACTGCCCGACCGGGTCACGCCCACTGAACAACTCGGATGAGGTGTCAGAGCCGAGAACCACGACGGCGGCGTTGCTCTTCACGTCCTGCGCGGTGATGAACCTTCCCTCGCTGACCGACCGGTCCCGGACTCCGAGGTACGACGGCGTCGTCCCGATCACGCTGGTCGTCCAGTTCGTGGTCGACGCGGTGAGCTCGCTGTTGGTCGATGTCGTAGCGGCGACGGCCTTGATGTCAGGGGCGGTCGTCTTGTCGTCGAGGGCGCCGGCGTCACTCGTCGTCAGCGTGGACGCCGAGCCGAAGCCACCGCGGACACCGGCGGTGCTCGTCGTACTGCCGGGGGAGACGATCAGCAGGTTGCTGCCGAGCGCGCTGATCTCGCTGCCGACCTGCTGCTGCGCGCCCTCGCCAAAGCCGACGGTGAGGATGACCGCGGCGATGCCGATGAGGATGCCGAGCATGGTGAGGATCGAGCGCATCCGATGCGCCCGCACCCCCATCAGGCCGGTGCGTAGGGTCTCGGCCCAGCTCATCGCGCTACCACCGGCTCGACAGGAGAGACCAGGCCGTCGCGGATCATTACCGTGCGCTGGGCAGCGGCGGCCACGTCGGGCTCGTGGGTGATGAGCACAATGGTCCGGCCACCGGTGTGCAGCTCATCGAACAGTGCGAGCACGTCGGCACTCGACGTGGAGTCGAGGTTGCCCGTGGGCTCGTCGGCCAGGATCAGCGCCGGGTCCGTGACGAGCGCGCGAGCGACGGCGACACGTTGCTGCTGGCCGCCGGAGAGCTCGCCGGGCCGATGGTCGACCCGGTCGGCCAGGCCGACTCTTGCGAGCGCTTCCAGCGCGCGACGCTTGCGCTCGGCGGGGGGCACGCCGGCGTAGGTGAGCGGCAGCTCCACGTTGCGCCAGGCGGAGAGTGACGGCAGCAGGTTGAACTGCTGGAACACGAAGCCGATCCGGGCGTTGCGGATCTCGGCGAGCTCCACCTCGTCGAGGTCGGCGACGTCTTCGCCGGCCAGCCAGTACCGGCCTGAGCTCGGGACGTCGAGGCAGCCGAGGATGTGCATCAGCGTCGACTTGCCGGAGCCGGACGGGCCCATCACCGCGACGTACTCACCTTCGTTGATGACCATCGAGATCCCGCGCAGCGCCTCGACCTCGATCGTGCCGTTGCGGTAGGTCTTGCGAACGTCGTCGAGCTCGAGGACAGCAGTGGCCGCCATCACCCGCCACCGCCGCCGAAGCCGCCGCTACCGAAGCCGCCGCCGCCGAAGCCGCCCGTGCCACCGGTCCCGCCGGTGCCGCCGCGGCCGGTCTCGCCGGTCCCGCCGCCGAAGCCGCCGCCACCACCAAATCCCTCGCCGCCGGTACGCCCGCCGGTCCTGCCGCCGAACGTCGGGATCGTGACGAGGACCTTGTCGCCGGCCTTCACTCCCGAGAGCACCTGGCTCTCCAGCCCATAGTTCGCACCGATCGTCACGGTGCGGGTGACGGTGGAGCCGCCCTGCTGCACCTTCACCGTGGCCGTCGACCCCGAGTAGGTGATGGCCAGGGTCGGGATCTCCAGGACGTTGGAAACCTTCTTCGTGGTGATCACGTGCGTGGCGCTCGCACCGGCGTACACCCCGCTGGGCTGACCGCTCACGGTGACGACGACGGGGAAGCTCACGACGCCCGAGGAGCTCGAGGCCACCGAGCTCACCGACTTGACGATCCCGGTCACCGGGGTGGTGGCGCCTTCCGGGGTGATCGCGACCGACTGGCCCTTCTTGACCTGGCTGACCTCGGTGTCGTCGACGGATGCATTGACGATCGTGCCCTTGGATTGCACGACGATGTCGCTGGTCGTGGAGCTCGACGACGTGCTGGACGACGAGGTCGATGTGGTGGGCGTCGTGGCTGACCCGCCTCGGCTGGTGGTGGTCCCGGTGCCCGTGGTCGACGTCGACGTGGCGGACGACGACCCGTTGCTTCCGGAGACGGACTCGCCCTTGGTCAGACCGACTGAGGTGACAGTTCCTGCGATGGTCGAACGCAAGGTGGCGTCGTCCACCGATTCCTTCGCTGCCGTGTACGACGATTTGGCGGCCGTGACCTGTGCGGCGTCAGAGGCCTGCTGCGCGCTGCTGTCGCCACTGTCGGAGTCGGCGGTGTCCTCCGCCGCTTCGAGGTTCGCCTTAGCGGCGTCGTAGGACGCGGTGAGCGAGGCCTTCCCGACCCGGGCCAGCGCCTGGCCCTTCGTGACCGTGTCGCCGGTCTTGACGAGAACCTTGGTGACCCGGCTGGACACCGCGAAACCGAGGTCCGCCTCCGAGGCTGCGGCGATGGTGCCGGACGCGGACACCGTCTCGGTGACGTTGGCCACCTTCGCGGCCACCAGCGAGCTGGTCGACGCCGAGGCGGATGACCCGCGGGTCATTGCCCACGCCGTGCCGCCACCGGCTAGGACGATGACGATCGCTGCCACCAGGACCGGCCATCGGCCATGCGGACGCCGGATGCGCAACACGAAGTGCCTCTCGCCGATCGGGTGGGACGGCATCAGGCTCGGTGGCCGTGATGAGGCCTAGGTGACGTCAACCTGGGAGGTCGCTGGGAGGCCGACCTCGATGACCTCGCCGGCGACGACCAGCACCCCAGGGGTCGCCGCATCCTCGAGCTCGCGTTGCGCCGCCTCCACGGTGCCGGCGGCGACGCGGTGCGCGAGCGTCGCTGCCTGCCACCCCGTCTCAGCCAGTACGGTCACGGAATCGACGCCGCCCGGTCCGCCGTCAACGGTGATCGCGGCACCGGCAGGCACCCGCCACTGCTTCCCGGCGACGTCGACGGTCCACCCTCCGGCGTACGGCGAGGTTCCGACGACCCGCAGGTCGCGACCCAGCTGCACTCCGGCACCGGTCACGCCGTCGGCCTCGAGGTCCTGCACCACCATGTCGAGCGCCACCCCTGCTGCAACCCGGCCGGGTTCCAGCTGCCGACCCTGGGCCACCGTCGCGGTCGACTGTGCGGTGTCGATGACCACGTGACCGGCGCTCGCGTCGTCGAGCAGGGACGCGAGCAGCAGCGTCTCCCATGAGCAGCTGACCGGACTCCCGGACCCGGCGTTCAGCCGGGACAGCTCGCTGGCCGGGTCACTCGGGTCGAAGCGCGACAGCAGCTCGATCAGCCGGTCGCGGGCATCCTCGACGACGCCGGCGTCGCCACCGACCACAGTCACCTCGAGCCACTCGCCGCACACCTCCGCGCCGGCGGCGAAGACGGGTGCGGCGACCAGCTGCGAGGCGGGGACCGAGCGGAGGGCGGTCACCGATCAGCTGGTGCTGTCATCGGCGCTCCGTGACACCGTGTGCGAGGCGCGAGTCGTCGCAGCCCCGTTGGTGCCGTTGTGGTGCTGCACGACGGTGGGCGCGCCGAGCAACACCACCGCGAGAGAGAGCATGCCGCCGGCACGTGCCGCAGCGGTGGCCGCCTGCTCGCGTCGCCGCGCCCGCTGCCGGGCCCGGGCGTCCATCGCCGTCGGTGAGGAGTTCGCGTCCGTTGCCATCCGCTGCACCTCCGCCGTGGGATGCATCGGAGCCTGTCGGCCGAGCCTGAGCGTTCCCTGAAAGCGAGCGGTACGCCGGCCGTGAGTCAGCGGGGTTCGGCGAGGGCGAGGAACTCCGCCCGGCTGCGCGCGTCGGAGCGCAGGGTGCCCAGCAACGTCGACGTGACCGTGACCGCGCCGCGGGCTGTGACACCACGCTCGGTCATGCAGGTGTGCTGCGCCCGGAGCACGATGCCGACCCCGTTAGGGGCCAGCTGGTCGTCGAGGAAGTGGGCGATCTGCTTCGTCATCCGTTCCTGCACCTGCGGGCGGCGGGCGAACTGCTCCACGATCCGGGCCAGCTTCGACAGGCCGATGATCCGGTCCTTCGGCAGGTAGGCGACGACGGCAGTCCCGATGAACGGGAGCAGGTGGTGCTCGCACAGCGACGTGAACGGGATGTCGCGGACCAACACCAGCTCGTCGTACCCCTCGTCATTGGGAAACGTCGTCATCGTGAACTCGCGCGGGGTGAGCAGCTCGCCGTACGCCTGAGCCATCCGCCGTGGGGTGGACGCGAGCGGTTCGTTGCTCTGGTCGATGCCGAGCGCGCTCAGCAGTCCTGCGGCCGCGCGTTCGACGGCCGCCTGGTCGATGTCGCTCACATCGCGTCCGCAGGCACGTAGACGCCCCAGATCTCGCGCAGGGCATGGCAGACCTCGCCAACCGTCGCCCGGGCAGCGAGGGCGTCGCGCATCGGCGGCAGCGCGTTGTCGGTGCCGGCCGCGGCACGTCGCAGGTCGTCGAGCGCGCGGGTGACGGCGCTGTTGTCTCGGTCGGCCCGCAACGCGGCGAGCCGCTTGGCCTGCTGCTCCTCGATCGTCGGGTCGACCTGCAGCGGCTCGTAGCGCTCGTCGTCCGGGACGACAGCGGTGTTGACGCCGACGATCTTGCGCTCGCCGGACTCGATCTGCTGTGAGGTCCGGTACGCCGTGTCCTCGATCCCGTTTTTCTGGTAGCCGCGCTCGATCGCGGCGACGGCGCCGCCCATGTCCTCGATCCGGGCCATCAGGTCGAGTGCGGCCGCCTCGACCTCGTCGGTCATCGACTCGACCGCGTAGGAGCCGGCGAAGGGGTCGACGGTTCCAGTGATGTCGGTCTCGTTGGCGAGCACCTGCTGGGTACGCACCGCCAGCCGGGCCGCCTTCTCGGTGGGTAGCGCGATCGCCTCGTCGTAGGAGTTCGTGTGCAGCGACTGGGTGCCGCCGAACAACGCACCGAGTGCCTGCACGGTCACCCGGATCAGGTTGACTTCGGGCTGCTGGGCGGTGAGCTGGACGCCGGCGGTCTGGGTGTGGAACCGCAGCATCAACGACTTCGGGTCCTTGGCGCCGAACTCCTCCCGCATCACCCGGGCCCAGATCCGGCGGGCGGCCCGGAACTTCGCGATCTCCTCGAGCAGCGTGGTCCGTGCGACGAAGAAGAACGCCAGCCGCGGCGCGAACTCGTCGACGTCCTGGCCGGTCGCGATTGCGGCGCGGACGTACTCGATGCCGTTGGCGATCGTGTAGCCGACCTCCTGCGCGGGGTTCGCCCCGGCCTCGGCCATGTGGTAGCCGGAGATCGAGATCGTGTTCCACCGCGGGATCGTCGTGCGGCAGTAGGAGAACACGTCGGTCACCAGCCGCAGCGACGGCTTCGGCGGGAAGATGTAGGTGCCGCGGGCGATGTACTCCTTGAGGATGTCGTTCTGGATCGTCCCAGTGAGCTGGTTCGCCGCGACGCCATGGCTCTCGCCGACCAGTTGGTAGAGCAGCAGGAGCAGCGCCGCCGGGGCGTTGATCGTCATCGAGGTCGAGACGGTGTCGAGCGGGATCCCGTCGAAGAGCAGCTGCATGTCGTCGATCGAGTCGATCGCCACCCCGACCTTGCCGACTTCGCCGTGCGCGATCTCCTCGTCGGAGTCGTAGCCCATCTGGGTCGGCAGGTCGAACGCCACGGACAGGCCGGTGGTGCCAGCGTCGACGAGGCGGTGGTAGCGCTCGTTGGACTCGCGCGCCGTCCCGAAGCCGGCGTACTGACGGATCGTCCACGGCCGGCCGGTGTACATGCTCGGGTAGACGCCGCGCGTGTAGGGGAACTCACCCGGCGCGCCGAGCGACTGCGCCGGGTCCCAGCCGTCGAGGGCCTCCGGCGCGTACACCGGGTCGATGGGGAAACCGGACTCGCTATCCACGACGCAACGGTAGAGCACCGCTTAGCGGCAGCGGGCTCAGCGGCGCAGCGCCCCGCTGAGCCGCAGGTGGCCGGCGGCGCTAGTCGCGGCGATCAGTACGCCGACGATCCCGCGGCCACGCGGCAGCCGGTGGGAGCGCACAGCGGCGGCCACGATGACGGCGTCCACTGTGTCGGCGGCGGCCTGCAGCCGGAGCTGGCCCCGGACGTCACGGCCGGGCCGTGTCGCGGCGAGCGCGCTCACTCCCAGCGCCAGGTCCCGGGCCCCGAAGCCGGCGACGACGGCACGCATCAGCCGGTCGTCAGCCCGCGCCCCCGCGAGCGTCGCCAGCCGGCCGGACCGGCGCAGCAGCAGGGCCCCAGCCGCAATCCGGATCAGGCCGGTGGTCACGGCCAGATCCCACGACGCGGCGTCGCGGTCCGCTGAGATCACGCGTCGGCCGTGGCCGCAGCGGCGTCCTTGGTGCGGGCGAGCAACACCGACTTGAGCCCCGGTCGGCGTTCGATCAGGTCGGTGAACTCGTCCGCGTCGATGTGCAGCAGGTCGAGCGGGGTAGTCGAGGTGACGCTGGCATTGCGCAGCTTGTGACCGGCGATGCCGGTCTCG
>DATAVK010000069.1:0-12188 GCA_036267755.1 Mycobacteriales bacterium | reverse complement strand
TTGCGGGCGATTCGCTCATCGAGATACCGGCGATCCGGGCAGTTTCGAGGATCATAAGGACTGTGCGCACGATCTGGGTAGGTTCCGCCCAGGTCGTGGGTGCGCCGACGATCAACGCCGAGCTCCCCGCCAACTCGCTGGACAGTCTGTCGATCGGCGAGCACCTGTTGCTGCGGGCGCTGTCCGCGCCTACCCAGGAAGCCCAGGTCACGGCGGTGAACGGACCCCGGGTGACCCTCGCCGTTCTTGGCCGGACACTCGCCGCCGTCGATCACGATCGCGACGATCCGGCGGGCCCGGTCATCGCTGGTGAAACCGACATCCCCGCCGTGGTGCCGGCGATCCTCGCCATGGGCATCGGAGCACGGTTCTGTCGGCCGATGACCGACACCGAGCTCAGCACGGTCAAGGCCTGGATAGCGGTCGACGGTGCGCTGGCCGGCCTCCGCATGCTGTGGACGCTGCTGGTGTGGGCAGCCGACGGCATCAGGTACGACGACACAGTCGACGCCACGCTGGACCACGCCGCCTACGCCATCCCCGCGAGCCAGGCAGCCATGCTGCTCAGCTGGCTCGCGGCCTCACCCCGCGATGTCGACGTACACGGTGCCTGGCGATGGGAGCGACAGGTGGGGTACCTGTGGGCCGGCACCGGGCCGGCGAGCTACGACGACCGTCCGAACGTGGACGCTCCGCCGTACCCGTCCGACCCGCCGGCCTGAGTCCGGTGCCTACTTCTTGAACTTCAAGGTTGTGGTGCCGGTCCCCAGCGTGGGGTGCTTCTTGAACGCCTTGGTCGAGAACTTCTTGTCGAGGAACTTGATGGCAGCCTTGGACAACTTCACGGTGTAACCCCCGAAGGAGTTCTGGCTCCCGTTCTGCGCCGGGCCGACCTTCAGGGCGGCGATCCGGCCCTTACCCGAGACGGCGGCCGTGCCCTCGCCGGCCTTCAGCTTCAGCACGAGGTTCTTGATGGTGACGCTCTTCGATCCCTTGGAGATCTTGATGCCACCGCTGTGCTTGATGGTCCCCGCGGACGGGTTGGTATACGTGCCACCGGTGATGTGGAACACCAGCGCGAAGGTCGAGGTGACCTTGGCGTTCCCGGTCGGGGCGAGGCTGAACTTGTCATGCACCAGAGCGTTGACAGTCTTGCTGTTCAGCTGGATCGACGTCTTGCCACCGACGACGGTCTGGTGGGCAGCCGAGGGCGCGGTGGCATGAGTCCCGGAGCCAGCGAACGCGGCGGTGCCTCCGGCTGTGAGGACGGCGCCGGCGGCGACAGCGGCTACTGCGGAACGGCGAAGCACGGTGGTCACAAAGTCTCCTTGCGTGGCGGATGGCCGAAAACTCACGCTACTCGCGATCACGGCATATACCGGGCAAACGGGTTAGTGCGTCTGCCCGGATGCGAGATGCTGCTGGAGTGAGCGTGCCGTTCCCCAGCCCGACCGAGCCGGTCGACCCACGCGCCGAGGTGTTCCTGGGGTACCTGGAGTTCTTCCGCGACCGGCTGGTCAGCAAGCTGCGGGAGCTCCCGGCGGACGAGCTCCGACGCAGCCGGCTGCCGTCGGGATGGACGCCGATCGAGCTGCTCAAGCACCTGACGTACGTCGAGCTGCGCTGGCTCGAGTGGGGGTTCGAGGGGCGGCAGGTCGAGGATCCCTGGGGCGACAACCGGGACGATCGCTGGTACGTCGGGCCGGGCGAGACGCTCGACGAGCTCGTGGCGGCTCTCGGCGAACAGGCCGAGCGAAGCCGTCTCGTTGTCACCTCCCACGATCTGGGCGAGCGCGGCCAGCCGGGGCCTCGCTGGGACGGCGCCGAGCCGGCCACCTTGGAACGGGTGCTTTTCCATTTGGTGCAGGAGTACGCCCGTCACATCGGCCACCTGGACGTCGTCGTCGAGCTTGCGGCTGGGAGCACCGGCGAGTAGCCCAGCGGTCAGCAGATCAGTCAGTCACGTCGATGAGCACCTTGCCGACGGCGCCGTTCTCGACCGCGGCCTGCGCGTCCGCCGCCTGCTCCAGCGGGAAGTGATGCAGCGGGACCCCGACCTCCGCTCCGACGCGCACCGCGCCGTCGAGGATGGCGACGTCGACGTCCTCGACCGCCTGGCGCTTCGCCTCCGCCGGTACGCCGTACACCATGACGAACTGGAAGCGCGCATTCGGCACCATCAGCGGGCGCACCGCGACCGAGAGATCCTGTTTCCCGTCATCGGCATAGATCGACACAGCGCCGTACCGAGCGATTACTGCTGCGTCGATGCCGGCATTGGCTGCCGCGGCGACCTCGACGATGATGTCGACCCCGTGCGGCGCGACCTTGTGCACCTCCGCCACCACGTCCTGCTGGGTGTAGGTGATGATGTTGTCGGCTCCCGCCGCCGCCGCCAACTGAGCCTTGTGCGCGTCGCTCACCGTGGTCAGGACCGTGGCGTCACACCAGCGCGCTAGCTGGATGGCGGCGTTGCCCACCGCTCCCGCGCCGCCGGACACCAGGACATGTCGCCCCTGCAACGTGCCGGGGCCCAGCCGGCGCGGCCCTTCCTCGGCGATGGTGAGGCACCGGTGGGCGGTAAGGAACGGGATCCCGAGCGAGGCACCGAGATCGAACGACGCGGAGTCGGGCAAGGTGACGACCTGCCGCTCCGGGACTAGGGCGTACTCCTGCGCGGTGCCGTGCGGTCGTTGATAGGCGGCTTCCCAGACCCACACCCGGAGCCCGAGAAGACCGGCTTCGACACCCTCCCCCACGGCATCGACGACGCCCGCGCCGTCCTGGCCGGGGACCTGCGCCGGCTCGACCGGCGTCCCGGGCGTCGAACCCTGCCGCGCCTTCCAGTCGGTCGGATTCACGCCGGAACGATGGATCCTGACCCGCACCTCGCCAGGTGCTGGCTCGGGGATGGGACGGTCCTGGATCTCGATGGCTTCAGGGCCACCCGTGGCGATGTAGACGGCTGCGCGCATGCCCTACACCTACCCGGTCCTCCGCTCGAGCACAACCGCAGCGCTGATCGTCGGCTACTGGATCGTGTAGGTGTAGGGGAACGCCGCTACGTCGCTGCCCTCAGGGACCAGGTCGCTGATGACGCCGCCGGTGATGAGACTGCTCATCAACGACGCGTCGTCCAGGTAGAGCGTGCCTGCCACGACCGTGCCGGACGCCCCCTTCGGCACGATCGTCACGGGGATGGTCGTCGTCTGCGCGGGGTCGACGATGACCGGAGTGAAGCCCGCGCTCGGGTGGATGCTGCTGAGCCACAAGTCGCCGGTCGGTGAGGACACCGCAGGATCGAAGCCCTGGGTCGCCGCCACCAGCGACGTCTTCGCCAAGACCGACTTCGCCTGCTTGACGCCGGTGGGCCCGGTCAGGAACGGCGTGATGAACCAGTCGCCCTGGGCGATCCGGGCCGCCGACAACGAACCGGTCGCGTTCGTGGCGGACAGCGGTGTCGACGACATGACGTCCGGATCGTTCTCCCACCATGTGAAGTCGAAGAACAACGGCTTCTTTGCCGTCACTGCAGCGGCCAGCGCGGTGGTGTGCGTCGGCACGACGTACGTCGGCAGCTCGTTCGCCAGGTTCGGCAGTTCGACGTTGGCTCCGTCCTGCGCGGCGAGCGACGTCGTCGTCTGGGTGTTGAACCGCCCATCGATGAAGTAGGCCTCCGGCGCATTTCCGGTGTTGGTCACCTGGACGTTCACGGTCACCGGCTGCCCGGCGGTCAGGTGCGTCGCCGTTGAGGTCGGGAGCGACGTCGCGCTGGCGGTGGCGGGTGTCCGCTCGAGCGTGACGGTGAACGGCTGGCTGACCGCCGTACCGGAGACTGTGTTGTAGAAGTCGATGATCAGGGTCCACGTGCCTGGCGCGGGAGTGAGAACGTGCAGCTGGGTGCCCGGCTGCGGCCGCAGCGTCGTCTCACCACCGGACGTCGTGGCCGTGGTGGAGTTGGCCGCCGTCGAGGCGGCCTCACCGGTAGCCGGGTCGATTAGCTCCGCGAAAAAGGAGTTGGCGGAGTTCGGGGTGCTGATCTGGGCGTTGAGCTCCGGCAGCCCGGTCGGTACCTGGAACTGGTAGTACGCCGTCAGGCCGGTGGCCGTCGACCGACCGTTGCCCCCGGTGAGGTTGCCCGAGAACGTCGTCGTCGGCGCGGGTGTGGGCACCAGCGACCGCAGCGTCACCGGGATCGTGTTGGTCGACTCCGAGGTCGATCCGGAGAGAGTGTGCAGCACGATCGAGCCGGCAGAGTCGCCCGGGTTCGCGGGAGTGGGGACGGTCAAGCTGAAGCTCTGGGAGCCCTTCGCCGGAATGGTCAGTGTGGACGTCGACAGCGAGCCGAACGGCTGCCAGGTCGCCGTACTGGCCTGGAAAACCGCGGGGATCGACTTGGAGGCGAAGTCGGCCTCGATCAGCGCCTTCCACTTCCCCGCTTCGGGGCGGGCGACCTGCGCGTTGGCGTAGTTGGACACACCTTGCGGGGAGTTGTTCTCCGCCAGCCGGCCGCTCGGGTCGATGAGGCTGAGGTTGATGAAGCCGTCCTTCAGCGCGACCGACGCGTTGAGCCGCGCCCGGCCGCTCGGCACCGTGAAGGGGACCTCCACAAAGTCACCGTTGGCGGAGGTGAGCGACACCGACTTGCTCAACACCGGGGTGTAGGACGACAGGGCCCGGCTCGAGAGCTTGACGGTGGCCGGCCCGCTCCCGTCGTTGGTGAGCGTCTCCGAGAACTGCTGGGAGCTGCTGGGCTGACCGGTCGCGGTGAACTGGGTGGCGCTGTCCAGCACGGCGTGGCCGGTCGCGGACTTCGTCGCACCGGGGTAGGACGCAGCTGCGCGCACGGCCTGGTAGGCGTTGATCAGACCGGCACCTTGCTGCTCGGCCGGCGCCTGGATGTCGCTCGCGGTCGACACGATGATCCGCTTCACGACGGCCGGGGACGGGTCGTGCCCACCGTGCGTCTTGGCGTAGGCCTGGATCACGAGTGCGGCGACGCCAGCCGTCAACGGTGCTGACTCGCTGGTCCCACCGGTCAGCTCGATGGCCGCCGGTCGATCCTCGAAGTCGGTGCAGTCGGCGAACTTCGCCGGCTTCGGCGTGCAGAGCGCCCAGTTCGAGTCACCGGGGGCGACGACGTCGACCGTGGAGGCGTCCTGGGCGAAGCCCGCGGAGCTCAGGCCGCTGATGTTGTTGTTGAGCCAGCCGGTGACGCCCTTGATCCCGAACCCGCCGATGTCGCTCTGCGCGAAGCTGCGGTACGTCGTCGACGCACCCGCGGAGATCACCTTGGAGTCGGTCGCGGGCGACCCGATGGTGTTGGTGACGCCCGCGTCGCCGGTCGACACGGTGACGGTGACGCCCGCCTTCACGGCGGCGTCGTTGGCCATCTTGTCGAGGTCGAGGCTGCCGTTGTCCGGGAACGGGTTAGCGCCGAAGGACTCGTTGAGGACCTTGACGTGGTCGGTGTTTACGGCGTAGTTGATCGCCTCGAGGAACACCGAGTTGAAGGCTTCCTCGGCCGAACCGAACACGTTCAGCCCGACCAGGCTGGCGCCAGGGGCGACACCCCGAATCTTGATGCGGCACGAAGTCTTCAGCCCGGTGCCGTAGGTGTTGAGGTTGTAGATGTGGCGGCCCTGCGCCGCGATCGAGCTCGAGTCCAGGAACGCCTCGCCGCCACCGGTAGGGGCGCTGGTGCCAGTCCCGCTGAAGTCCTGGTTGTCGACGAAGACGTGCTTGCCGTTGGAACGAATGAAGTCCGGGTTGTTCGTGTTGACTCCGTCGGCGATGTAGGCGACCTTGACGCCCTTGCCGGTGTACCCGAGCTTCTCCGCGGTCTTCCCCGAGTTGTTCTGACCGGCTGCGTGGATGGTCTCGATGGCCTGCGGGTTGAGCTGCACTCCGCCTTTGGCGGGGCACGCGTTCGGCGGCGCTTTGAAGCCACCCGCCTTCGGTGTCACCTGGAGTGTCGGCTTCGAGCCGATGAGCGGGATCGGCTCGTCCATCACGACCCTGGCGACCGCCGGGTTGGCCTTGAGGCGTTGCGCCTCACCGGCTGACACCGTCGCCGATACGGCATTGATGACGGACAAGCTCTTCACGGCGCGGGCATGCGTGGCAGTGAGCTCCGAGCGGACCGACCGCTGCACCTGCCCGACCGCGGAGCTGCGCGCGGCCTGGTTGGTGGCCGTGTCGGGCAGCGCGGCGACCTGGTTGTGGAACACGACGATGACCTTGTCGGTCACGTGCGTGGACAGCGCCTTGGCCTGCGCTGCGGTGAGGGCGCGCTGAGCCTGGGGAGCAGTCTTGCCGTGCGCGGCTGGAATCACCCCGATGGTGACCGCGACGACCGGCGCGATGACGAACCCAGCCCGCAACAGCACCCTTGTGTACGACATCGCCGCCCGTTCCTTCCGTACCCCCAGGTGCCGGTGCGAGGGCGACCCTAACCCAGGCATTAAGGCCCTGCCACCGCAGATCGGGTGACACGCGGCCGGGTCGCCGGCTCACCGGGTCTACGGTTGGGGCGACAACCCACGAGTCGCCGAGATGCGCCTGGGAGGCATCATGTCGGTTACAGATCCGGGTCCCGACGACCCTGAGGTGCACCGCGACCGACGCGAGCACGGCGGTGCCTCGGCTCGTCCGGATGATGATGAGCTCGCCCGTCGCACCGAGCGGGAGCGGGTCGCTGCCGGGATCGACGATTACGACCCGGACGACGTGCCGCCCGCGACGGACGTCGACCCTGTCGTCGACCCCACGGACTCCGAGGAGTACCAGGAACAGGAAGGGATCCTGCGGCGCCAGGAGTCAGAGGGTGAGATCTACCCGCTCACCGAGAAGCACCCGTTCCCGCCGACGCACTACGAGGAGTGACGCGGGCCCGGCGACGTCAGACGCTGATGTCCTGACCCGCCTCGCGCAACGTCGAGGTGCGCTCCGAACGCCCATTGCCGAGGAACGTCACCGCCCAGTGCATCACCACGGACACGCGGTTCTTGAACCCGACCAGGTAGAGCAAGTGGACGACCAGCCATAGCATCCAGGCCGGGAAGCCGCCGACCCGGAGCGGCCCGACGGCGGCGATCGCCTTGAACCGCGCGATGGTCGCGAGCTGTCCCTTGTCGTGGTAGCGGAACTCCGCGGCGACCGGTCGGCCCGCCAGCCGTGCCTTGATCTGGCCAGCCGCGAACTGGCCGCCCTGGATCGCGACCTGTGCGACGCCCGGGACTCCGGGCAGCTGCATCATGTCGCCCACCACGAAGACTTCCGGGTGACCGGGCAGCGAGAGATCCTTCGCGAGCGCGAGCTGTCCTGACCGGTTGGTCTGCGCTCCCGTGGCGGTTGCGAGCAGGCCGCCGAGCGGGGATGCCGCGACGCCCGCGGCCCAGATCTTGGTCTTCGCGTGGATCCGGCTGGCTTTCCCGTCCGCCGTCTGCACTTCGACGCCGTCGCCGTCGACCCCGACCACCTTCGTGTCGAGCCGGACATCCACGCCCAACCGCTCCAGGTCGCGCTTCACCCGCAGCGAGAGCTTCTCGCCGTACGACGTGAGCAGTCCGCCTGCCGCCTCGATCAGGATGACTTTCGTGTTCGCCGGGTCGAAGGTCGCGAAGTTGTGGCGCAGGCTTCGTCGCGACAGCTCCTCGAGCTGGCCCGCCATCTCAACTCCGGTGGCGCCTCCCCCGATCACGACGAAGGTCAGCCAGGCGTCCTTGGCGGCGGCGTCCGACTCGACCTCAGCGATCTCATAGGCGCCGAAGATTCGGCCGCGCAGCTCCATCGCGTCCACGATCGACTTCATCCCGGGCGCGAACTCTTCGAACTCGTCGTGGCCGAAGTAGGAATGGCTTGACCCCGCCGCGACGATCAGGCTGTCGTACGGCGTGACTGTCTTCACGTCGAGCACTTCTGAACTGACCTCGCGACGGTCCAGGTCGATGCCCGTGACCTCGCCGAGGATCACCCGGGCATTGCGCTGCCGGCGCAGCACCTCGCGGGTGGCCGGCGCGATCTCTCCCTCGGAGAGGATCCCGGTCGCCACCTGGTAGAGCAGCGGCTGGAACAGGTGGTGGCTGGTGCGGTCGATCACCGTGACCTCGACCGGCGCGCGCCGCAGTGCCCTCGTGCCGAACAGTCCTCCGAACCCGGACCCGATCACGACGACTCGGTGCGCACTCGCTGTATGCAGCCCGTTACTCATGCTCGGAGGGTACGTCGGGGCGGCTCAGCCGCTGGCGGACTCGAGCCGGCGTCGCTCGAGGAACTCCCGCTCGGCGACGTTGGTCGCCGTGGCGAGTGCCGACTGGTAGGCGTCGGCCGCTTCGGCATCGCGGCCCAGCCGTTGCAACAGGTTGCCGCGAGTGGCGTGGAAGAGGTGGTAGCTCGCGAGTTCGAGGTGCTCCATCGCGGCCAGTCCCGCGTCGGGCCCGGCGACCTCCGCCACGGCTACCGCCCGGTTGAGTGCAACGACCGGGGTGGCTGCGATGAGCATCAGCTGGTCATAGAGCGCGACGATCTGCGGCCAGTCGGTGTCGGCCGCTGTCGCGGCATCGCTGTGAACGGCGTTGATCGCGGCTTGGATCTGGTAGGGCCCCGGTTGGTTGCGACGCAGACACCAGCGGACCAGCAACTGTCCCTCACCGATCAGCGTCACGTCCCACCGAGAGCGATCCTGGTCCGGTAGCGGCACCAGTGATCCGGTGGCGTCGGTGCGCGCCGCGCGGCGAGCGTCCGTGAGCACGAGCAACGCGAGCAGGCCGACGACCTCGGCCTCGTCCGGCATCAGCTGGGCCAGCAGCCGGGCGAGCCGGATCGCCTCGGCACACAGGTCGTCGCGGACCAAGGTGTCGCCGCTGGTGGCGTCGTACCCCTCGTTGAAGACGAGGTAGATGACGGCGAGCACCGTGCGCAGCCGGTCCGGCAGCTCGGCGTCACCAGGGACCCGATACGGGATCCGAGCCGCCTTGATCTTCTGCTTCGCGCGTACCACACGCTGGGCCATGGTGGCCTCCGGGACCAAGAAGGCCCGGGCGATCTCGGGAGTTGTCAGTCCACCGAGCAGACGCAGCGTGAGCGCGACCTGGCTGGCCGGGGCTAGCGCGGGGTGGCAGCAGGTGAAGATCAGGCGCAGCCGGTCGTCGCTCACCGGACCCACGGGCTCGGGTGGCTCCGCGCTGTCAAGCAGGTGTGTCGCCTGGAGGTGTCGGTCATGACGTTTCGCTTCGCGTCGTAGGTGGTCGATCGCGCGGTTGCGGGCGGTGGTCGTGATCCAGCCGCCGGGGTTGGGCGGGAGGCCGGTCGCTGGCCAACGGTCCGTGGCAATGACGAATGCTTCCTGAACCGCCTCTTCGGCGACGTCGATGTCGCCGAAGAGGCGGACCAGGGTGGCCACGCTTCGGCCGTACTCCCGCCGGAAGGTGTCCGCTATCTGGGTGTCTTTGCTCGACATCGAGTGCGGCTACTGGTCCTCGGGCATGTCCTGGAACGGCCGGACCTCCACCGGGGCAGCGCAGGCGACGGTGGCCTTGGCCGCCCATTCCAGCGCCGCGTCCAGATCCGCCACCGAGATGATCCAGAACCCACCGAGTTGTTCCTTGGTTTCCGCGAACGGACCGTCGGTGGTCAGGATCTCGTCCGCCTTGGCGCGCACGACGGTGGCGGTGGTCGGCGGGTGCAGCCCGCCAGCGAAGACCCAGACGCCTTCGTCTTGAAGCGTCTGGTTGAGCGCGTCGACTCGCCGGTAGTTCTCCTGCATCTCCTCGTCGGACGGCATGGCCTGACCCTCGGTCATCCACACGGACAACAGGTACTGCGTCATGGTGTCTCCTCTCGGCGGACCGGACCGTACCGGCCCTTCACCGTGACTACGAACCCGTTACCCCGGAATCGACACGATGAAGGAAACTTCTTGCGGGCCGCGCCGGCGTGCGAGTTACTCGTCGACGGTGGCGATGAACATCCGCGAGCCCGATGGCGCGATCTGCTGGTAGTCCGCCGCTGTCGCTGCGCCCTCCTCGGAGCCGAGACCGGCTTGCAGCGCCGCCTGGTCAGCGAAGTACAGCTCGGCGATCCGGCAGTACGTCGCCTCGCCGCGATCCGCCGGCGCGACGATGCGAGCACTTTCGAACCGCTGCAGACCGGGAACCTTGTGGACCAGCGGTCCGTGGATTCCGAGATAGTGCTCGTCGAAGGCGTCAGGATCGTCGGGCTGGGCGTAGAGCACCACGAGTTTCACCGTCATGGCTTTAGTGTCCCTCACGCGGGATCATGACGACCAGGTACGACGGTGTAACCCAGCACGGGAGGGAGTGGCGATGATCTTCATCACGGCCAAGTTCCGGGTGAAGCCGGCGGAGGCGGATGACTGGCCGGCGATCTCCGGCGAGTTCACGGCGGCCACCCGGGCCGAGCCAGGATGCCTGTGGTTCGACTGGTCCCGCAGCCTGGACGACCCGACCGAGTACGTCCTCGTCGAGGCGTTCCGCGACGATGCGGCCGGAGCGGCTCACGTCCAGTCCGAGCACTTCGCGCAGGCTCGCAAGAGCCTTCCGCCGCACCTGGCCGAGACGCCGCGCATCGTCAACCTGTCGATCCCGCAGGATGACTGGAGTGAGCTCGGCGAGCTCGCGGTCACCGACTGACTGGAGGGGCTGTCGGCCCGGTCAGCTCCCGGCGGCGGTCAGCTGCAACAGCCTGACCGCCTCGCCGCGATCACCGTCGACAGCGAGATCGTCGAGGCTGATGCGGCCGTACAGCACGAGCACCAGGTCGGAGGCCGATCCGCTCAGGGTCACGGCCGGAGTCGAATCGCCCACCTGCCACTGATTGTCGCTGTCGGTCGCGCGCAGCCCGACCCGCGGGACCGGCTCGGTGTCCGGGATGTCGAGCATGACCTCGAGGAACTCCCCGATCCCGTCGTCCGCGACCGCCATCGGCAACGGCGTCTGGTGTCCGGTAATTAGCTCCGCGTCGACGCGATGGACCGCGGCTTCCTGCACCTGATGGCGGGCGACGGCCCCTGCTGTCGCCGGCTCACCCCACCAGGTCCAGGTCGGGTCGCTCGGTGCCACCCGGCCGATCGCGGTCACCAGCGCGTCGGTCCCGGTGGCGAACCACTCCAGCAGGCCGGCCCGCTCGCTCGGCGGATCCGGCAACTCGATGCGCTCCGGTCGCTCGCCGCCGTGACCCAGGATCGTCGCCCAGAAGTACTGCACCTCTCCGAGGTGCTCGACCAGCCCCTGCGCGTCCCAGGCCGGGCACGTCGGTACCGGCGCCGAGAGGTCGTCCGGAAGCACCGCGGCGAAGCGTGCTGAGTCGTCGGCGATGACGCGGGCGTGGTCGATGGCCTCAGGCATCCTCAAAAGATAGGAGAATGGCCTCATGGCATCCGATCTCGACCCGCTGCGGGTCGCTGTAGTCGGTGCCGGCCCGGCCGGCATCTACGTCGCGGATGCCTTGATCAGCCGGGCGACGACCCCGGTTGCGGTTGACCTGTTCGACCGGCTCCCGACGCCCTACGGCTTGCTGCGGTACGGCGTGGCGCCGGACCACCTGAAGATGAAGAGCATGGTCAGGGCGCTGCAGCGCACCCTTGACGACGACCGAGTGCGCTTCCTGGGGAATGTCTCGATCGGCACCGACGTCACCGTCGCCGAAATGCTGGCGGACTACCACGCGGTCGTCTACTCCTTCGGCGCGTCGGTCGACCGGCGGCTCGGCATCCCCGGCGAGAGTCTGCCCGGCAGCCATCCGGCGTCGACGTTCGTCGCGTGGTACAGCGGCCATCCCGACAGCACCGACGCGCACTTCGACCTGAGCGCCACCGGCGTCGCGGTCATCGGGCTCGGCAACGTCGCGCTCGACATTGCCCGCGTACTGCTGCGCAACCCCGAAGAGCTCGCGCCCACGGACGTCCCTGACTACGTGCTCGACGCGCTGCGCGCGTCGGCCCTCACCGATCTTCACATCATCGGGCGCCGGGGCCCGCAGTACGCGAAGTTCACGCACAAGGAGCTTCGCGAGATCGGCGAGCTCGACGGCGTGGCGGTGCACTTCGACCCCGCCGCGCTGGTCGGCGTCCCCGAGGCCGACACGCCCGGCGTACGCCACAACCTCGAGGTCTTCCGGGAATGGGCGACCCGCTCCCCCACGACCGCGGCCCGGCGACTCCACGTCCA
>DATAVK010000068.1:0-15993 GCA_036267755.1 Mycobacteriales bacterium | reverse complement strand
CCGGCAGCTGCAGGCGTCGCTCGCTGCTCCCGCGGGAGTGTCGGCATTCTGCTATTGGCACTACTGGTTCGCCGGCCGGCGGATCCTGCAGCGTCCGGTCGACGAGATCATCGCCTCGGGCCAGCCGGACTTCCCGTTCTGTCTCGGCTGGGCCAACCAGACCTGGACCGGCATCTGGCACGGTGCCCCCGACCGGGTGCTGCTCGAGCAGACCTATCCGGGCGCCGAGGACGACAAGGCTCACTTCGAGCACCTGCTGCCGGCGTTCACCGATCCGCGCTACCTCACTGTCGACGGCCGGCCGGTCTTCTACGTGTTCCGGCCTGAGCAGCTGCCGGACCCGAAGGAGTGGACCGGGCGCTGGCAGGCGATGGCCCGGGCCGCCGGCCTGCCCGGCATATACCTCATCGCCGAGGTCTCCGATCTGCTCGGTCACGGTCCGACGTACCTCGATGTCCGGCCCGACGGCTGGGACGCCGGGGTGTACGTGCGGTTGCCGGCGCGGCAGGACCGGGTCTCCGTCGGGCGGATGCGGTTACGGCGCAAGACGCGAGGCGGTCCCGAAGTCTTCCCGTACGACGTGAACCGCGCCGAGGTGCCGTCCGTCGTACGCCCCGATGTGCTGCCTTGCGTGTATCCCAACTGGGACAACACGCCACGGTCCGCCCGCGGCGGCGTCGTACTCAATGGGTCGTCGCCGGACCGGTTCGCGCAGCAGCTGCGCGGCGCCATGAACGAGCTATCCGGGTGGAGCGGCGAGCAACGGCTGCTGTTCGTGAAGTCCTGGAACGAGTGGGCGGAGGGCAACTACCTCGAGCCGGACCAGGAGTTCGGGTCGGGGTGGCTGGACGCGCTGCGGGGAGTGCTGGCTGAGTACGCCTGACGAGACGGTCCCCAACGTCGGGCTGAGCTCGTCCGTCATGCAGAGCCGCGCCGTCAGGGGCGCGGCGTGGACAGCCATGTCCACTGTCGGGACCGTGACGATCGCGACGGTCGCGAACGTGGCGATCGGCCGGCTGCTCGGCGCCGCCCGCTACGGCAACGTGGCGCTGCTCACGCTGTCGCTGGGTGTCGCGCTCGTCATCACGAACGCCGGTGTGGTCAGCGCCGCGATCCAGTGGGGCTCGCAACTGTTCTCCGACGGCGACGAGCCGGGGGCGCTGCGGCTGCTGGCGGTGAGCAACGGCTGGCATCTCTACGTCCAGGCGCCGCTGATGACCGTGGTCGTGATGTCGATCGCGTGGCATGACTCGTGGCTGGTCAAGGGCGGGTTGCTCGTCGGCGTGATCGTGCCGTGCATCGTCTCCGGCGCTGCGGTCGATCTCGTCATGGAGCACCGGACCGACGCCGGGGCCAAGGTGGCGTTGGGCTCTGTGTTGTTTGTCCAGGTGATGCCGGTGATCGTGGCCGCGGAGTCGCGGAGCGCGGTGGCGGTGTGGTCAGCGACGGTGGCGACCATGGCCGTGTCGGCGTGCGTGGCACTGATCCCGCTGTCACGGCAACGTCGCCGCGACGTCCTGAAGACGCTCTTCCCGTGGCGCTTGGTGTTGCCTGCCGGGTATCGCCGGTTCGCGTGGCTCAGCATGGTGTCGGACGTCCTGAACCTGCTGGTGACGACCCGCAGCGAGATTTTCCTGTTGGCGTTGTTGACGTCCTCGAAGGTGGTCGGTGTCTACGCCCTGGCGTTCGGGATCGCCGGGCAGCTGACCGCGCCGGTTGATGCGCTCTTGGGGCCCTTGGTGCCAGCGGCGTCCGGCCTGGTCGGGCGGGACACGGCGAAGGCCGCGGTGGGCTACCTGCGGGCGGTGCGGGTGTCGACGTTGCTCGCGACATGCCTGATGGTCATCGCCGTACCCGGGGTGTCGCGACTGATCCCGCTCATCTACGGCCACTCCTTCGACGGCGCGTCACGGTTGTTCGTGGCGCTGGCGATCAGCTCGTGCTTCGCCACCTGCCTCAACCCGACGATCGCGTTCCTCGCCGCCCATCGGGCCGCGGGCACTGCGCTGTGGACCAACGTCGGCGCGCTCGCGGTGGATGCGGTGATCGCGGTGTCGCTGATCCCGTTCATCGGCGCCTATGGGGCGGTCTGCGCGGCCGTGGCGGCATCGGTGGTGCGGCTGTTGGTCTGGACCCGGACCGAGGTACGACGTCTCGGGTTGGCGTGGCGATCGTTCCTCGTCGACGTTGCAGTGTTCGTGACGGGCGCCGTTGTCGTCGTACTCGGCGTTGTGGTGGGGCTTGCGATCTCGGGCCCGCTTGGTGTGGTCGTGCAGGTCGCCGCTCCGGTCGTCGTGTTCTTCGGGCTGCTTCGCATCGCGAGCGGAGGGCTCTCGGACGCTGACAGCGGCCCGATGCTGGACGTCCTGCCGGTGCGCTGGCGTCCCTCGGCGCGATCCCTGCTGGGCGCCGTCGGAGTCGTCGCCGGTGGCTGAGCGGCCGCCGGTCCGCGCCGTGTCGCTGGTCGGGCGGATGGGCAACCAGCTGTTCCAGTACGCCGTGGCCCGCGCGCATCTGCCGCTCTCCGCCTCCCCCTCCGACGTCGTCGTCGTGGATGACCGGCAGAAGCTGATCTGGGGAGACGACCTCGCGCCCGTGCTTCGGCCGGGCCGATACCGGCCGATCCGGCAACGGGAGCTGCTCCGGCTGCGGTCGGCGCCGCGGCTGGTCCGCGGGCAGCGCACCGCCCTGGCGCTTCGTGAGCGGCTTGCAGACCGGCGCCCGAGCTTGCGCCGCTACGAGATCGGGGACGACGTCCCGCCCGAGCAGCTGGCCGACCGCGTCGCCGCGCTGCCGCACTACCTGTTGTCCGGCTACTTCCAGAACGAGCGGTACTTCGCGGCCCGCGCCGACGCGGTCCGGTCGGCGTTCCGGCCGGCGGGACATGACGTGATGCGGTTTGTGGTGGGCGCGGGCGGCGGAATGTCGACGGTCGGCGTGAGCATGCGCACCGGCGCTGACTATGGGGAGTTCGGCGTACGGCTCGACCGGACCTATTACCTGCGCGGAATCGACCGCATCGAGCGCGACGTCGAGGATCCGTCGTACGTCGTGTTCGGCGACGTCGAGGCCGACACAAGGTGGCTGGTCGACCAGCTGACCGGCCGCGGTGCCCGTGCCGTGACGGCTGCCCAGCTATCGGCTGCGGACCAGCTGTTCGCGATGGCCGCCATGGACCACCTGGTCATCTCCAACAGCTCGTTCGCGTGGTGGGGGGCGTGGCTCGGTGATGGCCGGCCGGTGAGGCGCCGGATCGTGGTCCGGCCCAGTGTGTGGGTGACCGGTGTCACCGACATCTGTCCCGACCGCTGGACGGCGGTCGACGCGTCGTACGAGCCCGGCCCCTGAAAACGCGGCGCGAAAACCTTGCGATCATCGCGAAAAACCGGGGGGTACGGCGGGTACGGGGGGTACGGCGGTCAGCGGACGAGGGCTAGCGCGAAGCCGTCCCAGCCCTTGCTGCCGACGGTCTGTACCGCCGTCGCGTCGAGCCGCGGGTCGTCGCGGACCAGCTCGAAGAACTTGCGCGTGCCCGTGATCGCCGGGTTGTCGCTCGCGGCGTCGACGATCCCGCCTTGGCGTACGACGTTGTCGCAGACGATGACGGTGCCCGGGTGGCTCAGCTTCAGCGCGCCCTCGAGGTAGCCGGGGTTGTTGGGCTTGTCGGCGTCGATGAACACCAGGTCGAACGGCGCGGCCGGATGCGACGCCAGGCCCGGCAGGCTGTCGAGTGCCGGCCCCACCAGGATCTCGACGGTGGCCGCCGGAGCGGCTCGGTCGATGTTCGCTCGGGCGACCGCCGCGTGCTTCGGGTCGACCTCGAGGGTGACGACGGTCCCGTCGTCGGGCAGGCCGCGCGCCAGCCAGATGGTGCTGAAGCCGCCGAGCGTCCCGATCTCCAGGACCGTGCGAGCGCCGGCGATCCGGCACAGCAGCGACAGGAACTTGCCCTGCGTCGCGGTCACGTCGATCGGCGGCAAGCCGGCGGCGTGGTTCGCCTCGAGCGCCGCAGTCAGCGCCGGATCGTCGCCGATCAGTACGTCAGAGAGGTAGTGATCGACGGTCGTCCATGCATCATCTTCCATCGCTCGATCATCTCAGCAGCCCGGCGTCACCCGGTACCCCTGGTTTCCCAGCCCGCGGCCGGCGGTACGAGGTTGGCATGCTCACCGGTCGTCACCACCGATGGGCGGTGGTCGTTGCTGCCGGCGCGAGCATCGCGATGGCCGTGCCCCCGGCCGCGTCGGCCGTCGGCACGGCGCCGTTTCGGGTCGCAGCGGGCACTCGCGCCGACCCGCCGTTGCTGGTCGTGCTCGCCAGCGGTGCTCACGACGTGACGACGTCCCGGGGCGTGAGGGTGCGCTTCTCCTTCGCTGCGTACGCCGTCAACCAGTCCCAGGGCTCGACCGTCACCGGCGCCGGGACACTCGTCGTTGAACTCGGTACGACGAGCGGCCGCGAGACGCACACCTGGACACTTCCGCTGACCGCCGGACGTCTCAAAGTCAGGTCCGGCCACGCCTCACTCCACACCGGGAAGCAGACCGCGCCATTCGGCCGGTTCGCGGTGACGGCGTCACCCACGGGTGCGCCGCGTCATGCCTCGTGCACCGACGGAACGGCATACACCAGCCGGCCCGTCGTGCTGCGCGGGTCGTTGCGGTTCGCGACCGAGACCAAGCGCTGGGGTCACGTGACTTCCGGCCGGCACGGCTTCCAGTTCGCCAGGACCAGCCGGGTGCTCGCCTACGCGGGGGACGAGCCCTCGCAGACCGCCTGCCACACCGTGCCGCCGCCGTGCATCGCCGCCACGTCGTGGACTGCGACCAACGTCCCGAGCGTGACCATGTCGACGGGGGAGGACTCGTTCTCCGGCTTCCAGGCGGCGGGTCGCAAGCATGGTGTCGTGGTCGGCATGCATCTCAAGCAGTTCGGCAAGCCGGAGGGCGCTACCCGGGTCGACCGCGTCGTCATCGCGACCCCGAAGCAGCGTCGCTCGCGCGTGGACGGGCACTTCACCATCACTGTCCTGACGAAGCCAGGACACCCGTGGGCGGCGACGATCGCGGCCAACGAGGTCGAGAGCACCGCCAAGGAAACCTGCGGCTCGCATGGCCGCACGATGCAGGTCACGACCCGGCAGGCTGGCTACGGCCGCGGCGATCCGCCGCTGCGGATCCACGAGGACATCGAGGGCCCAGTCATCATCCGCTTGGACAACTCCGGCTCGACGATCACGCGGACCCGTCCCACCTCGTGAAGCGGACTCCCTGAGGAGGCGAAGCCGTCAGCTCTCGAGTGCCTCGCGGTAGGCACGCAGGTGCGCCTGCGCCGTCGCTGCCCAGGTGAACGTCGCCGCACGCAGCAGCCCGCGCCGCTTCAGCTCTGCAGCAGCCGCGCTGTCGGAGAGCACGTCCAGCAGCCCCGCCGCGACCGAGTCGGCGTGCGGCTCGACCAGCCGCGCCGCGTCGCCAGCGACCTCCGGCAGCGACGCCGCATTGGCGACGACGGTCGGCGTACCCGCGGCCATCGCCTCCAGCACCGGCAGCCCGAAGCCTTCGTACGTCGAGGGAATCACCACCGCGAGCGCTCCGGCGACCAGGCTCGGCATCTGGTCGGACTCGACGCGTCCGACGAGCCGGGTGCCGGGCAGATCCGCAAACAGCGCGGTACGGCGATCGTCCGGCGGCCCGGTCAGCACCAGCAACAGGTCGGGGTGCTCGGCGTGGACCGCCGGCCACGCACCGGCCAGCGCCAGCAGGTTCTTCCGCCGCGTCGCGCCTTGCGCGTGCAGCACGTAGGGCGCGTCGATGCCCAGTTGCTGCAGCACCTCCGCCGAGGCAGGCGCCGCGTCGAAGAACCGCCGCTCGACCCCGGCGGGCGCGACCCAGGTCCGCCGTACGCCGAGAACTTCCTGGGCCTCGCGCGCCGCGAACTCCGACGGGCAGATCGCGCCGATCGACTGCTGCGACAAGGCATGCAGGCCCGGCGGCACCTCGCCCTCGTCGTCGTACCGCAACGGTGCGGCGTCGTGGATCGTGACGATGTCGCGTCGGGCGGCCGGCAGCCGGACGTTCCAGCGATGCGCCAGATCGTGCGGGGGATAGGCGACGTGCGTCACGGCGTGCTGCAGAGACTGAGGAGCGCGAGCCAGCAGCCCGGACGGCAGCCGCAGGTCGCCCGGCTCATGCGACCGGACCGACCGCACCACGACGTCCTCAAACGAGAAACCCGAGGCGTCCTGCTCACGAAGCGCGGCGCGGGCCTGCGCTTCGTACATCTCCTGGCCCATCGGTGACGGGGCCGGTCGACTGACCCACAGCACCCGCGGCACGTGATGAGGATAGGTGCCGGGGGCCACGCCGTACCCTGACCCGATGCCCCCAGCAGCGCCGCCGGCCGCGGGGGCGGTCGCCGTCGTCGTCCTCAACTGGAACGGTGGCACCGACACGCTGCGTTGCCTGCGGTCACTGCGCGCGCAGGAACCCGACCTGCATCTCATCGTCGTCGACAACGGATCGACCGACGGCAGTGCCGACGACGTCGAGGCCGAGGGGCTCGCCGACGAGGTGATCCGCGCGGGCGAGAACCTCGGGTACGCCGGCGGCAACAACCTCGGCCTGCGTCGCGCGCTCACCGACGGTTACGACGTGGTCGCGGTCCTCAACAACGACACGTATCTCGAACGCCCGGTCTTCGGCCCACTCGCCAGCGCGGTCGGGCAGGACCCCGAGCTGGTGCTGAGCCCGATCATCCGATACGCCGATAACGACGGCATCTGGTTCGAAGGTGGCGTCATCGACGCGGGCTACCCGCGTCACGTGCAGCCCGAAGAGCTCCCGCGGTGGCAGGTCGTCGACAACCGGCGCGATGCCGACGTGCTCAGCGGTTGCTGCATCGTCGCCACCGCCGCGACCTGGCGCGACGTCGGCGTCTTCGACGACGGCCTGTTCCTGCTCTTCGAGGACAGCGACTGGTCGCTGCGGGCTCGGGCCGCGGGTCGTCGGCTGGCGGTCGCGACCGACCTCGAGATCCGGCACGCCGTCAGCGGAAGCATCCGGTCACCTCGGACCGCGCGGCTGATCGCGTTCTACTTCGGCCGCAACCTGATCTGGTTCAGCCGGCACCACTTTCCGCAGTCCCTGCCTCGACTCGCCAGGCAGTGGCTGGGTCGGCCGGCGGGACGGGCGGTGTTGGGACGTGAGCCGTGCGACGACGTGTTCTTCCGGTGGCTCGGTGCGCTCAGCGGCCTGGTCGGGCAGTCGGGCATCGCACCCCGCTGGGTGCAGCGACTCGCGCGGATCCGCTCAACGGGCTAGCTGTCAGTCGAGGGTGACCTTGGCGAGGCGGGGCCAGAGGCCGTCGGAGAACGGGTGCAGGTCACGTTGCCAGCGCCACAGGTACTTCGACGGCAGCCAGGTGCCGGCGTAGTAGCGCCAGCTGCGCCAGCCTGCGTAGTGCCCCCAGGAGCGCACCTTGCGGAGTACGACGGCCGGCGACCGGGCCCAGGAGTTGTGCAGGATCGTCTGGTCCTCGCGGATCCGGAACGACCGGTCCTCGCCGTCGACCGGCGGCCGCACCACCTGCAGGCTCGTGTCGTCGCCGTCGACGACAGGGCGCAGAAACGGCCCGTCCGCCCGCCGCGCATCGTTGAGCACCACGCCAGGCCGGACCGCGATCGGGCCTGGGTATTCGAAGCTGCCACGGCCGTCTTTCCCAGTAACCACAAGGAAATCGCGCGGGCTGAGCTGCCGGTAGAGCACGCGCATCGGCCACTCGACGATCTGCAACCCGTGCGCATCGGCATGCTGCAGCGCCGCGGTCAGCACGTCGACATCTGGCAGCACCTCGTCGGTGTCGATCTGCAGCACCCAGTCCGCCGCGTCGGCGAGCGAGTCGAGCGCCTCCTGCCGCTGCTGAAGCTCGTTCACAGGCGCGGTCGCCAGCGAGTGGTGGTTGCCGCCGACGAACCGCATCTTGCCCGCCGGATCGATGGCCCGCAGCCGAGCCAACGCCTCGTCGCTGCTGACCCGCGAGCCGGTCCACCCGAGCCCGTCGTCGTCGTAGCTGACGACGATCTCGGCGACGTGGTCGTAGTAGGCGGCGACGCTCTTCTCGATCCAGGTCGGGTCAGCGGCGAGGACGTAGGCAGCGAGCCTCATGCCGCCGGGCCGTTCAGCGCCAACGCGAACTCCCGGGCCCGGTCCTCCCAGGTCGGCACCGTGCGGTCGAACTGCTTGTCGCCGGTCAGCGCGGCAGCGACCGCGTCCGGGAAGCCAGCAGCGTCCACGACACGAAGGCCGGGCGCGGTGAGGTCCTGGAACCCACTCGTCGGTGTCGCGACGATCGGCCGCCCGGCCGCGAGGTACTCGAACGCCTTGATGGCGTCGAGGCTCAGCGTGAACTCCGACACCACGTGAGGCAGCACCAGCACGTCCATCGCGACCAGCCAGGACGGTACGTCGATCGACGGCACCGCGCCGTGCCGGCGGATCGTGTCGACGGCGGCGAGCCGGTCCCGGGCCGGAGCCGACATCGCGTCCGGCCCGACCAGGTGGATCGTTCCGACCTCGGGCATTGCCGCGATCCGCAGC
This sequence comes from Mycobacteriales bacterium, assembly GCA_036267755.1. Classification (GTDB taxonomy): domain Bacteria; phylum Actinomycetota; class Actinomycetes; order JAFAQI01; family JAFAQI01; genus DATAVK01. Next base: position 7,399 of record DATAVK010000068.1, on the reverse strand, counting down.
AGCAGGTCGATGTCGAGCCGGTCTTCGTGCAGGGTGCCGACGTACCCGACGTGCAGCCCGTTCCCCGCCAGCGGCCGCGGCCGGACCTCGGCGTACGACGGCTGCGTCGCGGCGTTGTGGACGACAGTCGCGGTGACGCCGTAGCGCTGCGACCAGCGGTCGGCGAGCACGTCGCTGCAGACCACGGTCACGGCGGTCGTAGCGAGCCGGTCCTCGGCGGCGACCAGCCGTCGGGTCAGTCGGGCCGGCTGCTCGGAGAACCGCCAGTCATCGGTCACGTCGTAGAGCACGCGAGGGCTGCCGCCAGCAGCGCACCGCGCCCCGAGCACCGGATCGTTGATCCACAGCACGTCGACGTCACGCAGCCAGCGACGCCGGAGCCAGCCGGCGAGGATCGACAGCCCACCGGTACGGCGGGGAACCGGCAGCACCGGCCGGATCACGGTGACCCCGGGCAGCGGTGATCGCGCCGGCGCCGCGCGACCCGCGGCCGGCGGCTCGATGAACAGCACGGAGCCGACCAGCTGTTGCGCGATCAGCTCGGCGACCAGGTGCTGGTTGCGCCGCCACACCTGGTCCCACGGCTCGAGCGAGACCAAAGCGACACGGGGAGCGCTCATCGGCTCGCCCCGCGGCGCAGCTCGCGCTGGGTCCGCACGTTGGTTGGCAGCGCGGCGACGACGGCCGAGACCGAGCTCAGCGTGCTGGACCGGGTCGAGCGGATGATCTCGCCGCCGGTCCACCGCCGGCCGCTCGCCGGCCGTACCGACCTGGCCCAGTGCCGGCAGGCGGTGCGCCACGCCGAGCGGGGCAGCCGCCGGGCCAGGTCGACCGCCTCGGCGAAGCCGGTGACGGCGGCGGCCCGGTCGGTCATGACGGCCAGTGGCAGCACGGCGCGGTGGTGCTGGGCCCGGCGTACCAGGAGATCGAGGTCGAGGTCGCCGGCGCGCAACAGCGTGGCGAGGTCGATGGCCGCCGCGAGCCGGCTGCCGTCGCTGATCACGGCGTGCAGGCTGACGTGGATCACCGAGTCGATCGGATCGAGCCGCCACAACGTGCCGTCGGTGTGGGCCCGGCGCAGCAGGTCGTCGGTGTCGAGCCGGTGCCGCGCCACCGCGCCCTCGTCGTTGATGACGAGCCAGTGCAGGTCGATCGCGGCGCCGCTGGGCAGCGCGAAGCCGACCTCGCCGACCGATCGCACGGACTCGGTCGCGCCGAGCTCGGAGATCAGCCGCTCGGTCACGGCGGGTACGTCGGATCGGCGTACCAGGATGTCGACGTCGGTGTAGGTGCGGACGTCGCTGCCGAACGTCTCGCGCCAGGCCGCCGCGAGGATCGGGCCTTTGATGACCGCGTGGTCGATGCCGGCCGCGCTGAGGGTGGCGCTCGCGTCCTGGGCGGCGATCTCGGAGGTCATCGTCGCGAGGGTCCAGGGCATCGCCGCCTCGATCAGGGTCCGGCGCTGCCGCTCGTCGAGCCGGCCGACCAGCAGGTGGGCCGCAAGTAGCGCCACACCGTCGCGAGCCAGGTCATCCGGCGCGGCGGTCGAGGCGGCGAGGACATCGGTGAGCATGGCGCTGCCAATACATCACGCCGGGCGGCGAGACCGGCGGATCGCGCCGACGTGACACCGTGGCGTGGTGTTGCTGCTCGCGCCGGTCCCCGCGTCGCGCCGACCCGCCCGGGTCGCGCTGCTGTTCGCGGGCCTCGCGCTGTACGGGTTCAGCGACGGGTTGCTGCTGCTGGCCGGGCTCGGGGTCGACCCGTGGGACGTGCTCCAGCAAGGGCTGTCACGCACGGTGGGATTGCAGGTCGGCACCTGGGCGATCCTCGTGGGCGTCGTTGTCCTGCTCGGCTGGATCCCGCTGCGGCAGCGGCCCGGCCTGGGCACCGTCTGCAACGTGGTGGTCGTCGGCGTGGTCATCAACGCGACGCTCGACTACGTGCCGACTCCACACGCACTGTGGTGGCGCATCGTCGTGCTCGTGGGAGCCGTCGGGCTCAACGGGATCGCGACCGGTGCGTACATCGGAGCCGGGCTCGGCCCCGGGCCGCGCGACGGCCTCACCACGGGAATCGCCGCGCGGGGGCACTCGGTGCGGGTGGTCCGCACCGGGATCGAGGCCTGCGTGCTGGTCACCGGCTGGCTGCTGGGCGGGACCGTCGGCGTGGGCACGGTGCTCTACGCGCTCGCTATCGGCCCGATCACGCACATCACGATCCCGGCGCTCCGGATCAGCGAGCCGCCGGCTGCGCGCCGCGAACCCGAGTTGGAGTCGGGCCGATCGGTAGCGTGCTCGGGTGGATGAGCGGCGGCTGCGCGTCCTACGGATCTACCACGCCGGACGCGACCGGTCGCACCGCGCGCGGGAGCGCGCCCTGGTCGCCGCCGGCGTCGATGTCGTGCTCGTCGTCCCGTCGTCGTGGCCGGAGTCGGGCTCGGAGTCGACGCTCTCCGATGAGCCGTTCGAGGTCGTCTCGCTGTCCGTGAGCCGCGGCGGTGACGTCAACCGCCACCGGTACGCCGACCCGGCCGCCTTGGCCGCTGTGATCCGCCGCGTGGCGCCGGACCTGGTGGACCTGCACGAGGAGCCGTTTAGCGCGGCGACGCATCAGGTTCTCGCGGCGCTGCCGGCCGGGACGCCGGCGGTCGGCTACACGGCGCAGAACCTCGACAAGCGCTACCCGCCGCCGTTCACCTCTTGGGAGCGGCAGGCCTTCAGGCGGCTGAGCGCGATCGCGCCGTGCTCGCGGCAGGCGGCGTCGGTCATCCGCGGCCGTGGGTTCGCCGGGCTGATCGAGGTGCTGCCGCTCGGCCACGACGCGGCGGTGTTCGCGCCGGGCGAGCAGCGGCACTCCGATGACGTCTTTCAGGTGGCGCTCGCCGGACGGCTGGTGCCGGAGAAGGGGGTGGCCGACGCGGTCGAGGCCCTGGCCGAGGTACGACGGCACCGCAAGGCACGCCTCGTCGTCGTCGGGTCCGGCCCGGAGGCCGCACGGATCCCCGAGCTCGCGTCGCAGTGGGGAGTGACCGGCCACGTCGAGCTGCTGCCCTGGGCGGACGAGGCTGAGCTCGCCGGTATCTATCGCGCCAGCCACGTGGTCGTCGTACCGAGCCAGGCGACCAGCCGCTGGGTGGAGCAGTTCGGGCGCGGCGTGGTCGAGGGGCAGGCGTGCGGCGCGGCGGTCGCCGGCTATGCCCGCGGAACGATCCCCGCGGTGGCGGCCGGCGGCGCCTGGCTCGCGGCGGAGGGTGACCGGGTCGGCCTAGCCCGCGCCGTCGCCCGGCTCGGCCAGGACCCGGTCGAGTGGGAGGCGTTGCGGTCGCGCGGGATGGCCGCCGCTCAGGACAAGCAGTGGGACGTCGTCGCGGCCCGGCAGGCGGAGCTCTACGCCCGGGCCGTCGTCGCCGGGCCGTTGCCGCCGACTCGCGCGGGGTCGGCGTCGCGGGCCGCGGCGCGGCAGGAGTTCGGGGCGCCGGCGGTGACCGGAGACGGCCAGCAGCGGCCGTTCGCCGTACCCGTATTGCGGGACCAGCCGCGGGTCGGCCGCGCGATCGGCGCGCTCGCCGACCTCACCCGCCGCTAACCCCCCACACGCATGGCCCATTGGTGTTGCTATAGGAACACGCATGGCCCATTGGTGTTGCTATAGCAACACTGATGGGCCATTGGTGCGGGGGAACTACGGGCTGTAGGTGACGATCGCGTAGCCGGGCTGGCCCGGGTTGCCGTTGCCGCCGGCCGCGGTGGACACGCCACCGGAGCCGCCCGCGCCGTTGCCCGACCCGATGACATCTCCGATCGAGGCGATCGCCACGGTGAATCCGGCGCGCCCGTTCGTGTAGTTGGAGCCGCCGCCACCGCCGCCGCCGCCGGAGCCCGCCGACTGGCCGTTGTTGCCGCCCTCGCCGCCGCCACCGCCGCCGCCCCAGCCGCCGCCACCGCCGCCACCGCTCGCGTACGCGTTCTCGGTCGCGGTCCCGCCGAAGCCGCCCGTACCGCCGGCTCCACCGTTACCACCCGTGGTCGCGGTACCCGCCGTGCCGGCCGATCCGGCCACACCCTTCTTGCCCCCGGTGATCCCGCGCCCGGTCGGAGCCGGGCCACCAGCACCGCCCGTGCCGCCGGTCGCTGCGCCCGCGACGCTCGTCTTGCCGCCACCACCACCGCCACCCGCGAAGTCGCCGTCGTTGGACGCGCCGCCACCCGACCCCGGGTCCGCGACGTTCGTGAGCGCCGCGTCGCCGGCGTCGCCGCCGATCCCGCCGGTGCTGTCGTCGTTGACGAAGGACCGGCCACCACCGCCACCGCCGCCGGAGACGACGATCGCCTGGCCGCCGATGGTGATGGCGGTTCCGCCGCCGCCCGGCCCGGCCGTGTTGGCGCTGCCGCCGCTACCGAAGCCGGAGCCGCCCGCGACCACGCCGGGGTTCGAGACCCCGCCCGCGCCGCCGGCGCCCACGACCGCGGTGACCACGGTGCCGCCCGCGCTCGGGTTGGAGGCGAGCTTGATCGTCCCCGTGATCGACGAGGCGTCGCCGCCGGCTCCGCTGACGAACGTTCCCTGCGAGTAGCTACCGCCGCCGCCCCCACCGATGATCGTGAAGTTCAGTGTCAGGAAGCCCTTCGGGATGGTGCCGGTGACGGTTCCCGCGACCGCGCGGTTGATGATCGTCACCGGCGTGCTGGCTGCGGCGAACGGCAGCGGCGCCAGGATCGACTCGATGCTCATCGCGCCCGCGACGGCACCGCCGAGCAGGACGCCGCGCTGCAGCAGCTTCCGCCGGTCGAGCCCACCGGGTACGGCGATAAGCAACCCGGCCGCTTCCAGCTCGGCGACCGCGGCGACGACGTCGTCGATGCTCAGTCCGTTGGCGATGGCGATCGACGGGACGTCGCTGTCACCGTCGCAGCGGCGCCAGACCCCGGCTGCATTACCGCGAAGCACATGCGCTGTGCCCTGCGCCGGCTCGTAGGCGACGATCTCGTCGCCGAGCGGCCGCTCGACCACGCCGGGGACGCGACGGGGCACCGTGAGCGACATCGGGTCCCCCTTCTCTCGCGCAACTTTCTCTCGCGCAACCTCTTCTGGACGTCCAGAGAGTCATCGGTGCGAGCGGGGGGCGTCTTAATCGACCATCCGCCGATACACGCTGAGCAGACCGGCGGCGGTTCTGACCGGTGTGTACTGCGCTGCGGTGATTCGGGCGCTTTGCCCCAGCCGGGCGCGCAGCCCGGCGTCCGATGCGAGCCGCCGAAGCGCCTCCGCCAAGGCGTCCACCGATCCCGCGGGCACCAGCAGACCATCGACCTGGTCGACCATGATCTCCGCCGGCCCGCCGGGCGCCGCGGCGATGACCGGCAGCCCGTAGGCCATCCCCTCGAGCACGACCTGGCCGAACGGCTCCGGGCTGATCGAGGCGTGCACCAGGACGTCGAGCTGCGCGAGCTCCGACCAGACGTCATCGCGAAAACCGCGCAGCTCGATCCGGTCACCGAGCCCGAGCGCCTCGATCTGCCGGCGCAGCCGGTCGACGTACGTCGATTCCCCGAACATCGCCTCGCCGACCAGCCACAGTTGCGCGTCGCCGTCCGGAAACGCCCGCGCGAACGCATCGATCGCGATGTGTTGGCCCTTCCACTCGGCCAGCCGCCCCACCATCCCGACCCGGAACGGGCGCGGCGCCGAAGCATCAGAATCGGCGTCCGTGACGTCGACGGAGGGCAGCTCGACGGAATCCGGGACGACGGCACGTATCACCGGGCGGCGTCCCGGCATCGTGTCCATGGTGGTGCGCGAGGGCGTCACCACCGCGGTCGGGAGCACCCCGGCCGCGCCCCGGATCATCCGAACCGCGGCGGCCGGCAGGTAGTCGGTCGCGATGCGGTCGCGGATGTGCCAGAGCACGGGTACGCCGGTAGCCCGGCCGGCCAGCCCGCCGTACACAGCGGACTTGAGGGAGTTGGTGTGCACGATGTCCGGTCGGAGCTCGCGGATCCGTCGTCGCAGCGCCAGCACGTACGCCGATGTGGCACGAGCCGCGCCGAGCGGTACGCCGGTCGCGGTCACGGTGTCTTTGCGGGTGTCGCGGGCGGCGTCGGCCAGCGGCATTACCTCGACCTCGATGCCGGCGCCGCGTAGCCTCGCCACCAGGGGCCCGTCCTCGCCGAGGACGACGTGGACATCGACATCTCGAGCCAAGGTTGGCAGGACGCGGGCGACGGCGATTTCGCCGCCGGAAAGCCGCGCAACATGATCCAGCAGAAGGATCTTGAGCCGGCTCAGCGAAGTCTCCTCAAGAAGGCTGCCTATTAGGCCGAATGGGTTACTGAACTTACGCCTAGAACGTTGCCAAAGTGTCTGACAGGCCCGGGGCGCCGGTCCTAACCTGAACTCTCGACGCGGACGGATCGGAAGGGAGACCGTGACCCTGGCCGACGACGCGCGTACCAGCGCTATTCAGCGCGGTCACGACGTCACCGGAGTCCCGTCCGCCGAGACCCTGCTGCCGCTGGTCGGGACGGCTGACTGGCAGCTGCAGTACCGCCGGATCCTGGTCTCGATCGACACCTTCATCGTCCTCGTCAGCACGCTCATCGCGTTCCGCGCCCGGTTCGGCGCCGACGACAGCACCGCCATCCACGGCGTGTCCTACGCGGCGGTCAGCCTGCTCGTCGTACCCGTCTGGCTGCTGATGCTCGTCGTGGGCCGCGCCTACGAGATGCGCTACCTCGGGACGGGCGCCGAGGAGTTCAAGCGGGTCGGTGCCGCGTCGTTCCGACTGGGCGCCAGCGCCGCGGTCGTCTGCTACATCTTCCAGATCCAGCTGGCGCGCGGGTACGTCGCGATCGCGCTGCCGCTCGGCACCTTGCTCCTGCTCCTCGGCCGGTACGCCGCTCGTCGCTGGCTGCACCACCAACGTGCCTACGGGCGCTACCAGCACCGCGTGCTCGCGGTCGGCGGCGCGCAGAACGTCTCGCAGCTCGCGCACGAGCTCGGCCGGGTCCCTCACGCCGGGTTCCGAGTCGTCGGGGTCTGCGTGCCGGCTCCCGGGCCGGGTCGCGTGCTCGAGAACGGCCTGCCCGTGCTCGGCTCGCTCACCCAGGTGCTGGAGGCCGTCAAGACGTCGCAGGCCGACACGGTCGCGGTTGCGTCCGGCCCGGGCATGTCACCGCTGGTGCTGCGCCACCTGTCGTGGGAGCTCGAGGGCACCGGGGTCGACCTGGTCGTTGCGCCCGCACTCACCGACGTCGCTGGCCCGCGGATCAACATCCGCCCGGTCGCCGGCCTGCCGCTGCTGCACGTCGACGAGCCGGACCTGGTCGGGCTGCGGCCGCGGGTGAAGGCGACCTGCGAGTGGCTGGCCGCGACGGTCACGTTCGTGCTGATGCTGCCG
>DATAVK010000067.1:0-3238 GCA_036267755.1 Mycobacteriales bacterium | reverse complement strand
CATGAACTCGTCCCAGAACCAGGGCTTCTTGAGGCCGTAGTCCTCGATTGTCCTGATGAACTGGTCGATGATCCACTCCTCCATGAACTCCCGGTAGGACTGCTTCCGGTGTTCGAGGGGGGTGTAGTAGTCCATCGCCGGGCCGGTCAGGGCCGCGAACGCGCGGGCCGACCCCCAGAAGCTCTTGTCGATCACCCACTGGGCCCGGACCGGGTCGTGCTCGACGAGGATCTCCAGCGTCGGGCCGCCCTGCTGGCTGTGGCGCGCCTCGTCGGTCTGGATCGAGGAGATCATGTTGGCGAAGTTGACGTCGCCCGCCCCGAGCGCGTCGGCGGCGAGCGCGATGAACTGCAGGTTCGTGAACCCGGTCTCGAAGGTTAGCGGCAGCTCGATCGCCATGTCGACCACGTTGGGCGCGATCATCATGTTGTCGAACAGGTTGCGCAGCGAGATCGGCACCCAGTCGTTGGTGTGGAACGTCTTCTGCGTCCAGTCGTACTGCGCGTCGCGGCCGACGAACTCGTGGCCGAAGAACGTGGTGATCTGGGCGTGCCGCAGCTCGTCGAGCTGGCCGAAGGTGGCCATGTTGCGCCAGGCGGCGTTGAGCCCGAAGCGGGCCATCTTCAGCTCACCGAGCACGGCGGCGTACTCGACCAGCGCGACGCCGCCGAAGTGCATCTTCGTGGCCGACTTCCAGCCCTCGTCGAGGTTCTCGAACGTCGTGGAGCGCTGCAGGGCGGCCTTCACCGCATACGCCGAACTCTCCTTCTCCCGCTGGGTCGCCACGTACTCCGGGTAGCTGACCTTGTAGGACTCCTCCCAGGTGGCCCAGGCCTCCCGGGGCACCTTGCCGGTGCCGCAGTGCCACTCCGGGAACACCGCCTCGTCGTCGACGTAGCTATAGGTCCAGTCCACGTCGCGGACGAAGCCCTGCCATTCCTCGCGTTTGAGCAGTGCCATCTCAGGTCCTCTCTCAGTCGACCTCGTGGTGGGCGAGCTGGCGGCTGATGCCCGCGTTGTCCCAGTAGCCGGTGACGGCGTCGATCAGCCCGTCGTCGTCGACGTGGAAGACGAACAGGTGCGGCTCGCTGAACTGCTGGCCGGTCGGGGCGATGAACCCCCACGCCAGCTGCTGGGTGCCGGCGATGTCGGCCTCGACGACCACGTCCCCGTCGTCGTTGCCGGTGATGCTGTGCACGGTGTTGGTCAGGTTCGGGAAGGACGTGACGAAGCCGGTCCAGATCGCCTTGCCGACGGTGCCGACCTTGCCGTCACCGCGCAGGACCCGCTGCTTGCCCCACAGCTCGAAGGGCACGTAGGAGAAGTCGGCGTTGATGCTGCAGAGATCGGTCATCCCGTCGATGTCGTGCGCGCGGTAGCGGTCGAAGAACTCGGTGACCACCGCACAGGCCGATGACGCGCTCACGGCTGCTCCCCTCCGACGATCGCGACCTGGTCGAACCGCTTCACCGCGAGGCGGCGGTAGAGCTGCTGCTGGCACCAGTACGCCGACATGGCCGTGATCACCGCGTCGTCGATCACGAAGCGCCAGGCCTGGTCCAGGTCGATGTGCTTCTCCTGGTTGACGACCCCGGCGTACGCGGCGGCCTGCGTGCCCTCGACCCTCAGCAGGGCCGTCACCACGTCGCCGGTGACGATCACCCGCCGCACGGTGAGCAGCAGGTCGGGGAAGGCGGTGACCAGGTCGGTTAGCACGGTCTGCAGCGCTGCGCGGCCCGTGGCCCGCACCCCGAGCGGGTGCACAACGACCGCGACCTGCGGATCGGTGAGTCCCACCGCGGCGGCGACGTCGTGCTCGGCGAGCGCGTCCAGGAACGCATGTGCGGTGGCCGCCGGACTGGCGGTGAGTGTGGTGGTCATGAGCGGTCCTTCCGATCCGATCAGGCGGCCCGGTGCGCGACGGCGCGGAGCATGGTGATCACGGCGTCGGCCACCGCCTCGGTCGAGCCCGGGTTCTGCCCGGTCACGAGGTTGCGGTCGACCACGACGTGGCTGGCCCACGCCGAGGGCCCGTCGTCGAACACCGCACCCGCGTTCATCAGCGCGGCGTCCAGCAGCCAGGCCATGCCGAGGCCGCCGGCCTCGGTCTGCAGCTCCTCCTCGTCGGTGAAGCAGGTCATGCGGTAGCCGTCGAACAGCCACTGCCCGTCCGCCCGCTCCGGGGCCGCCAGCAACAGCGCCGGCCCGTGGCACAGGGCGGCGATCGGGGCAGCCCTGCGCTGCAGCACGGTCAGCAACCGGCCCACGTCGGGGTTGTCGGCGAGATCGACCATGGGACCGTGTCCGCCGGGGGCGAAGACGGCGTCGAACTGCGCCATCTGCTCGTCGGTCAGGTCCGACAGCGCCACGGGCTGCTGGAAACCGGGGATCGCCTGCAGGCGCCGCAGCCGGTCGTCGGCGAGCGCCTGGCTGTCGGCCCGCTGCGCGTCGGTCGCGGCCTGCAGCTGCTCGCGCGTCAGTCCGCACCCGGGATCCTCGGCGAGCACGTCGACGAGCTGGCGATCGTGCCGCCATGCGGTCGCGGCCGCCGCGGAGACGATCCGGTGCGCGTCGGACGCGGAGTGGCCGTCGGCCCGCAGCAGGGCGTGGATGCGCCGGGTGGCGGCCAACCCGAGCTCGGTGTTCTGGTGCAGGGTCAGGCGGATGTCGTCCACGTCGTGGGCGAAGGTGCGCACCACCGACGCGAGGTGGTCCTTGTCCGCCGCCGGGTAGTGGAAGAACCACGACAGTCCGTACGGGTCGGCGTGTGGTGACCGGCCGTCCGGGGTGATCACGGTGATGTCGAGCCCGGCATCGACGAACCGCTCGTAGGGCGTGATCGCCTCCTCCGCGAAATAGCCCGTCGGATGGGCCGAACCGTCGGCGAGGGTCATCTCGTGGGCGCTGGTCACCAGGTAGGCGATGTGGGTCATGCAGCCACCTCCGCGGCAGGTACGCGCTGTCGGGAATGTCGTCGCCGCGGACTGTGCCAGTGCCAGGGGCGGTATTCCATGGGTTGGGATAGCAGCTTCCTGCTGACCTGTGACCCATTCCGCCACGCATGCCCGACTCCGATCGAGCGGTATCGCATTCCAGTGGAATTCGGCGTCGAACCCGTCCGGCGTTCCTACGGTGGCGCCCATGACACGAGCACTCATCGCCGTCAGCGGCTCCGACCACTGGACCCTCGCCGACGGAACCCGACACCCCTGCGGGTACTGGCCGGAGGAGCTGGCGG
>DATAVK010000066.1:0-7167 GCA_036267755.1 Mycobacteriales bacterium | reverse complement strand
CGTGATGATCGCGATGGCGCTGGCGTGCGATCCGGATCTCCTGATTGCGGACGAGCCCACGACCGCGCTCGACGTCATGGTGCAGGCGCAGGTGCTGACCTTGTTGTCCGACCTCCGGGAACGCCTCGGGCTGGCGCTGATTCTCATCACGCACGACCTGTCGGTGCTGTTCGACGTCTGCGAGCGGGTCGCGGTGATGTACGCCGGTCGGGTCGTCGAGCAGGGCCCGTCGGAGGCGTTGATGTCGACCCCGCAGCACCCGTACACCGCGGCGCTGGCGGCCGCGTTCCCGACGATCGGCGACCACGCATCCCGCAAGGCGCCGCAAGGGCTCGGTGGCGACCCGCCCGACCCGCAGCAGCTGCCGACCGGCTGCTCGTTCCACCCGCGCTGCGCGGTCGCACTCCCGGAGTGCACGGATCGGGTCATGCAGCTGTGGCCGGCGGGCGACGCTCGCGAGGCGGCCTGCGTGCGCGTCCTCGGTCACGGCGTGCAGGATGAACCCGCGAGGGTGGGTTCATGAGCGACGACGTACCGGTCATCGAGCTGCGGGACCTCGCCGTCACCTACAAGGGTCGGGGGCTTCGGTCCTCCGCTCCGGTCGCCCGCGCCGTCGACGGCGTCAACCTGCGGGTCGAGCGCGGCGAGGTCGTCGCGCTGGTCGGGGAGTCGGGCTGCGGCAAGTCGACCCTGGCCCGCGCGGTGATGGGGCTGCTCGAGCCGACCAGCGGCGAGATCCGGTACGACGGCGTACCCGTCGCTCACTCGATGCGCCGGCTGAAGGCCTACCGCAAGCACGTGCAGCTCGTACTGCAGGACCCGACCGGCGCGCTGAACCCGCGCCAGTCGGTCTATGAGAGCGTCGCCGAGGGGTTGCGGATCCACCACGTCCCCGGCGACGAGGAGCAGCTGGTCGCGGCTGCGCTGTCCCGATGCGGATTGCGGCCGCCGGAACGGTTCTTCCTGCGCTACCCCCACGAGCTCTCCGGCGGCCAGCGGCAGCGCGTGGTGGTTGCCGGCGCGCTCGTGCTCGACCCGAGCGTGCTGGTCGCGGACGAGCCGGTCTCGAGCCTCGATGCGTCGGTCCGCGGCGAGATCCTTGCGCTGCTGCTCAACCTGGTCCGCGAGCTAGGGCTGTCGATACTCGTCATCACCCACGACCTCGGCCTGGCCTGGAACATCGCCGACCGGGTCGCGGTGATGTACCTCGGTCGGATCGTCGAGGAAGGCCCGACCGAGGAGATCCTGTCGAACCCGAGACACCCGTACACGCAGGCATTGCTCAGCGTGGTGTCGGAGGTCGACCAGATGACCCCTCAGGTGCTGACCGGGGAACCGCCCGACCCGACCCGGATCCCCGGTGGCTGTCGCTTCCATCCCCGTTGCCCGGCACTCGCATCCGGAGCCGCCGAGGCAGCCGGCGTGGCGGACCGCTGCCGCACCGAGCTGCTGGCGCCGCTGCCGGACCGCACCGTGCACGGGGCCGCGTGCTTCCTTTCTGACGTAGAACAAGGCATCCTTACTGACTAGCGAGTCAGTAACTGTGCTCGGCGAGATGAGTGGAGGCAGACGGATGGCGACTTTGCAGCCGGCGCTGCCGAAGCAGCACTACGTCGACCCGGCCACCTTCGCGGTCGAACGAGACCGCGTGCTCGCCCACGAGTGGTACTGCGCAGGGCGGGCCGCCGAGCTCGGGCTCGACCGACCAGGCCGGCTCGCGGTTATCGACGTACTCGGGGAGAGCGTCCTGGTGGCGCGTACTCGCGACGGCGAGCTCGCCGGGCACTACAACGTCTGCCGGCATCGCGGCTCGCAGCTGTTCCCGGCCGGGCCTGACGACCCGATGCCGTCGGTACAGGACGCCAAGGCGATCCGGTGTCCGTACCACTCGTGGACCTACGACCTCGACGGCACGCTGCTACGCGCCCCGCACACCGAGGACGTCGACGACTTCGACGCGACATCGTTCGGGCTCCGGCCGGTCGGGGTCGAGGTGTGGGCCGGATTCCTGTTCGTGCACCTCACTCCGGCGACCGCACGGCCGCTGACCGACGCCATCGGCCCGGCCGCCGAACGGCTGATCCGCTACCCGCTCGGCGACCTCGTTGTCGGGCAGGCGCTGAGCTACGACGTGGCTGCGAACTGGAAGCTGATCGCGGAGAACTACAACGAGTGCTACCACTGCGCCGGCGTCCACCCGGAGCTGTGCCGGCTGGTGCCGGCGTTCGCGCGAGGCGGGCAGTCGCTGGAGTGGGAGTCCGGGATCCCGCACCGCGAGGGCGCCTGGACCTTCACGGCGTCGGGCACCTCCGACCGAGCGCCGTTCGCCGGACTCGACGACGCGGAGCGAGTCCGGCACAAGGGCGAGCTGATCTATCCGAACCTGATGCTGTCGTTGTCGGCCGACCACGTCGCCGCGTTCCTGCTGACGCCGGTCGCCGCCGACCGGTGCCGGATCGAGTGCCAGCTGCTCTTCGCGCCCGACGAGGTCGCGAAGCCGTCGTTCGACCCCACCGACGCCGGCGACTTCTGGGACGTCGTGAACCGGCAGGACTGGAACATCTGCGCCTCGGTGCAGCGGGGCATGTCGTCTCGGTCCTACGAGCAGGGCTGGTTCGCGCCGATGGAGGACGAGAGCCTCGACATCCGTCGCTGGTTGCTGCCGCGGTTGGAGGCGTGATGGCCGAGACCATCGACTACCTCGTCATCGGGCTCGGTGCCTTCGGCAGTGCCACGGCCTACCAGCTGGCGTCGCGCGGCCTGCGCGTTCTGGGGCTGGAGAAGTTCGCGCTCGGTCACGTCAACGGCGCGTCGCACGACTCGTCGCGGATCGTCCGGCGCAGCTATCACGCGCCCAACTACGTGCGGCTCGCCGGCGAGGCGTACGACGGTTGGGCGGAGCTCGCTCGTGCCGCCGGTGGGCCACTGGTCGTGCCGACCGGCGGCCTCGACCTGTTCCCGCCGGACGCCGCGATCGCGCTGTCCGACTACGCCGACAGCCTCACGGCCTGCGGCATCCCGTTCGACGTTCTGGATCCCGCCGCGGTCGCCGAGCGCTGGCCGCGGGTTGCGTTGCCAGAAGGCGGCCTGGCGCTTCATCAGGTCGACACCGGCATGGTTCACGCTGCCCGGACCGTCGCGACCCTGCAGCGGCTGGCGGTCGAGCGTGGCGCGGAGTTGCGCGACAACACTCCCGCTCGCGTGCTGGCGGCAGATTCCACGGGTGTCACCGTGACGACGCCGTCCGGTGAGATCCATGCCGGCCGGGTCGTCGTCACCGCCGACGCCTGGACCAACGAGGTCATCGCCGGCCTCGGTGAGCGGTTGCCGCTCGCCGTCACCAAGGAGCAGGTCAGCTACTTCGTACCGGACCGACCCGAAGACTTCGCGCCGGGGAAGTTCCCGGTCTGGATCTGGATGGACGACCCGAGCTTCTACGGGTTCCCGACCTTCGGCCAACCGGAGGTGAAGGCCGGCCAGGACGTGGGCGGCAAGGAGACGACCGGCGATGACCGCGACTTCGAGCCTGACCCCGACAACCTGGCCCAGCTCACGTCGTTCATGCGGCGTACCTTCCCGGGCAGCGCCACCGAGGTGCTACGCACGGTCACCTGCCTCTACACGCTGACCCGGGACCGCGACTTCGTGATGAGTGCGCTGCCGTCGTACCCGCAGGTCGTCATGGCTCTTGGCGCCGGGCATGGGTTCAAGTTCACGCCGACCTTCGGGCGGGTGCTCGCCGACCTCGCGACCGAGGGCCGCACCACGAGCGGCATCGCGGAGTTCAGCCTCGATCGGCCGGCGATCACGGACGCCGACTACCCGATCAGATGGCGGGTGTGACGTGACCACCGCTGCTGTGTCAGCCGGGCAGCTCGGCGTCGATGTCGAGCTCCTGGGCGGCGACCTGCCACGCCCAGCGGGTGAGCGTCGCCCGCGACACGACGCCCTTGTGCACGGTGGCCTGGATCGCCAGCCCGTCGATCACCGCGGTGATGCGCCAGGCGGCGCCGTTCGGGTCGGCGCAGCGGAAGTCACCCGCCTCGACGCCTTCGCGGATGACGTCGGCGACCGCGTCCTTCCAGTGCACGTCGAGGCGCCGCGACACCTTCTGCAGCTCGGGCAGCCGCAGCGCCGCCGCCCACGCTTCGATCCACAGCGTCCAGCCCTGACCGCCCTCGGGTCCGTAGAGCGACAGCATCTTGTGCAGCCGCAGCACCGGAGCGGCGTCGGACCCCTTGATTCGTTCCAGTCGTTCGAGGTCTCGCTCGGCGGCGTAGGAGAATGCCTCGGACAGCAAGCGGTCCTTGGACTCGAAGTGGTAGAACACCAGCGCCGTACTGACTCCGAGCGCGCCCGCGACGTCGGCGACGCGGGTCTCGGCAAAGCCGGTTGCGGCGAGTTGTTCGACGGTGGCACGCAGGATCTCTTCTCGGCGTACGTCGACAGTGCGCCTGGCCATCCCGGCACAGTACCTGCGACGGGCGTCGCTGACTCACGAATCAGCAGGAGGGTGACATGACGGTCTCCGAGGTGGCTTCGTTCCCGGTGGCGCCGCTGCCGCCGGACGCCGTCGCGGCCGCGGCCCGGCCGTTCGGTGCGAGCCGGATGCTGCCGGCCGCTGCCTACTCCTCCGAGGCGGTGTTCCGCTGGGAGCAGCGGCACCTGTTCGCCGCCGGGTGGTACTGCCTGGGTCGCCGCGACGAGCTGATGCCGGATGGGTCGACGCAGCGCGGGATCCGAGTCGGTGACGTGCCGGTGCTGCTCACCCAGCCCGCGGGTGCCGCCGACGAGCCGGGGATCGACAGCGTCCACGCATTCGCCGACACCTGCCGGCACCGCGGCCACGAGCTGATGGGTGACGGCGGCTGTGCGGCCGGAGCGGCCATCACGTGTCCGTATCACGCGTGGAGCTACCGGTTGGATGGGTCGCTGATCGCGGCACCGGGGTTCCGTGAAAGCGAGCAGTTCGTTCGTGCCGAGCACTCGCTCGTCGAGCTGCCGCTGCAGATGTGGCAGGGGTGGGTCTTCATCAACGCGACGGGCGACGCGCCGCCGTTGTCGACCTGGCTGGGTGACCTGGACACGCTGGTCGGGCCATACGCTCCCGGTGAGCTGATCCGCGCTGAGACGCACCGCTACACGCTGGCGGCCAACTGGAAGATCATCACGGAGAACTACCACGAGTGCTACCACTGCCCGCAGATCCATCCCGAGCTGTGCGAGGTCACTCCTCCGAACAGCGGCGACAACTACCACATGGCGGGTGCGTGGGTGGGTGGCTCGATGACGCTGCGCGACGAGGCGGTGACCATGTCGCTGACGGGGCGCAGCGACGGCGTTCCCCTTCCCGGCGCACCGCCACGCGACGTGCTTTATCTCGGTCTGCTCCCCAACCTGCTGATCTCGTTGCACCCGGACTACGTGATGGCGCACCGCTTCGAGCCGACCGGACCGGCCAGCACCGAGGTCGAGTGCAGCTGGCTGTTCTCCACCGAATCCGTTGCCAGCGAAGGGTTTTCCCCGTCGTACGCCGTGGACTTCTGGGATCTCACCAACCGGCAGGACTGGAACGCGTGCGAGTCGGTGCAGCGCGGGGTGTCGTCGCCGCACTATCGGCCCGGACCGTTGGCGCCGGCCGAGGACGCGGTGCACGACTTCGTGTCGCGGATCGCCCGGGCCTACACCGGTTCACCGCTGCACGAGAACTGACGGCGCGGCGAAGGAGGTCCGGTGGGACAGCCGCGGAGCTTCCGCTTCGGCGTCGAGATGATGGCGCCCTTCGAGGGACTCACCTGGGCTGAGTCGGCCCGCGAGCTCGAGGCACTGGGCTACTCGACGCTGTTCGTCCCGGACCACTTCGACGAGGGCTACGGGCCGATCACGGCCATGGCGACTGCCGCCGCTGCGACCAGCACGCTGCGGGTCGCGAGCGCTGTCTTCGCCCCCGACTTCCGGCACCCGGCAGTGCTCGCGCGCGAGCTGGCATCGATCGACCAGCTGTCGCAGGGACGACTCGAGGTCGGCATCGGCGCCGGCTATCAGGTCGCCGACTACCGCACGTCAGGCATCCCCATGGATCCGCCGGGGGTGCGCGTCGACCGAATGATCGAGTACGTCGCGGTCTTGCGTGGCCTGTTCGCCGACGGACCCTTCAGCTTCGCGGGGAAGCACTTCCAGATCGCCGCGCTCGACGGGTCGCCGGCGCCGTTCCGGCCCGGCGGACCACCCATCTTCGTCGCTGGCGGCGGCAAGCGGATGCTGAGCTTCGCCGCGGCTCACGCCGACATCGTCGGGGTCAACCCGACGCTTCCCACCAGCGAGGCGCGGGCGGCCGCCGCCCGAGACGCGCTCCCCGGCAGCATCGACGAGAAGCTGTCGTGGATCCGTGCCGCCGCGGGTCCTCGGTTCGACGACCTGGAGCTCCACGGCTGGTTGCGGCACGCCCACGTCACGAACGACGCGATGGCGCTAGCCGAGGGTCTGGCAGCGGGGTTCCAGGCCGACGCCGCCGAGGTACTCGACTCACCGATCGTCCTGATCGGTGACATCGGGGAGATCGGGGAGCGGCTGCACGCCCGCCGAGAGCGTTGGGGCTACTCGTACTTCACGATTCAGCAGTCCGTCGCCCGGGAGTTCGCGCCCGTTGTTGCTCTCCTCTCGTCCTGAGGCTCGACCGACGCGTTGTCACCGGCTGTCGCGCCGCGCCTGCTTTCGCGCTCCAGCCGCTTGCGTCGTCGATTTGCGCTTCGCGCTCGCCGTCCGACGGTACTGGCCGGCGTACTTCTTGCGGGCTCGTCGAATCCGGCCATGCAAGTCGAGGACCTCGTCCTCGTCCAAGCGGTCGAGCGCCGCTCGCTCGGTCTGCGCCACTTGCAGGCGATCCGCGTCGCTGAGCGCTGCCAGCATGGCCCCCACTGCTCGGGTTGGACAGCGGGAGCGGCTCGATCTCAGAACAGCGCAGCAATGAGTAGGTCGCGGGTATCCGCGGGGTCGATCACGTCGTCGATCTCGAAGCTGCCGGCTGCGGACAGCGCGGCGCCGCGCTGGTAGGCGAGGCTCACCAGCTCGTCGAACTGCCGCTGCCGCTCGACGTCATCGGCCACCGCGTCGAGCTGCTTGCCGACGCTCAACCGAACTGCACCCTCGAGGCCCATCGCACCGAGC
>DATAVK010000065.1:0-5081 GCA_036267755.1 Mycobacteriales bacterium | reverse complement strand
AACCGCCGCCACCGCCGCCGAAGGAGTCGGCCTGGTCGCCGCCCTGGCCGCCGCCGAACCAACCGCCGCCGCCCGCGCCGCCGAAGCTGCCGTCGGCCAGCGCACTGCCGCCGTCACTGTAGAGATAGGACGATCCGCCACCGGAGGGAGCGTTGCCGAGCCAGCCGCCACCGCCCTCGCCGCCGTCGATATATCCGGGGCCGCCGCCTCCGCTCGAGGTCCCAGCGCCGCCGCCCTGGCCACCCGAGTCGCACCCGAAGATCGGGATGCAGGCCTGTGTGGACCCGCCGGGCTGGCCGGCATCGCCGCCCGCACCGCCGTCGTCCCCCACCGAATCCTCGGCGCCGCCACCGCCGCCGCCGCCAGCGACCGCGAGGACCGCGTTGGCATTGATGTCGCTGCCCGGGGTGACGCACTGGGTGTCATCGCTAGACAGGAAGCTGGCCCCGCCACCACCACCGCCGTACGCCGTGTCGTCCCAGCTGACTCCGTACAAGCCGTCGCCGCCGGCGCCGCCGGAGTGGCGACCACCACCGCCGCGGTTCTCGTGACCGGTGCCTCCGCCTGGTCCACCGACGACGGCGTAGAGCGTCTCGCCGGACTCGACGTTGATGCGGGCGGTGACCTGGCCACCACGACCGCCGGGGCTGCCGGGGCCGCTGCCCGCAAAGCCCGCTCCGCCGACGACGGTGACGTCGACCTGGTTGACGTTGGCTGGGACGACGTACGGCTGGCAGCTGTCCGATGAGATGAATGTCGCTGTCGTGTCGGCCAGAGCTGCAGGCGCCGACGCGATCGCGACAGCGAACGTCCCGACCCCCATGGCGAGTACGACGCCGGCGAGCGTGGCCTGGAGAAGCATTCCGCGTCGCCGACGCGATGCCCGTTCGTGCAGCATTCCTTGATCCCCGATCCACACCTCGCGCAGAGGTGCCAAGGAGCACCGCGCATCCGGTGTCGGCGGCGTCGCGAGGGGGCTTAAGTGGCGTTCGGCCTACCCAAACCCTGGCTTTTAGGACAATGACGGCAGACCACGAGGTCCGGCCGATCAGGCCGGACCCCGTGGCGGGATCGAGAGTCTCAGAGCGACGCCGGGCTGAGCACCGACTCGAGGGCGCTGTCCGGATAGGTGTCCGGGACGTCGCTGCTTCGCGCCCTGCGAAGGGCGACGAATGCCGTGACCGCTCCCCCGATGACGAGTGCTGCCGCGACGAGGAGCCCGAGCCGGTAGCCGGACAGGAACGCGTGGAGCGGTGTGCTGCCGGCGCGCACCACGGTGCTCTGGCGAGCGCTGAGTACGGCACCGATGATCGTGATGCCGAGCAGACCGGCCAGCTCACGGGAAGCGTTGAACAGGCCCGACGCGACGCCGGCCTGCTGGGCGGGCATGACGGCCAGGACGCTGGCCGTGAGCGGCGTCGTGAGCCCGCCGCCGATACCGATCATGGCGAAGCTCGGCATCAGGTCGACGAAGTGGGCGTGCGCCCCCAGCAGGGCGACGGACGCGATGCCAACGCCCATCAGGGCCATCGCCGGGCCAACCAGCCGGTGCTCACCGATCCGGTGACCGATCCGCTCGGAGGCGACCGCTCCGACCACCATGAAGGCTGCCATCGGGACAAACGCGAGGCCGGCCATGGTCGGGGAGAACCCGAGAACGTTCTGCAGGTACAGCGACGTGAAGAAGTAGATGCCGAACAAGCCGAACGCCCAGAGCATCAGCGCGACGAGGCCACCGCTGAACACGCGGTTGCGGAACAGCGCCACGTCCACCATGGCGTCGCTGCTACGACGCTCGACCACGAGGAAGCTCGCGAAGCCGACAGCGGCGGCAGCGAACGCGCCGAGGATCGGCTCACTCGTCCAGCCGCGGGAGCTGCCCTCGATCAAGGCCCACGTCAGGCTGACCATGCTGATCGCGGAAAGGCTCAGGCCGGGGATGTCGAGGCGATGGGCCCGGTCGGCCTTCGACTCGGGGATGGCCCACAACGCGAGACCGAACGTGACGACACCGACCGGGACGTTGATGACGAAGATCCACGGCCAAGAGGCGTGCTGGGACAGCAGGCCGCCAAGGAGTGGCCCCACGGCTAGCGCGAGGGCCCCGACCGCGCTCCAGATCCCCACGGCCGTCGCACGCTCGCGAGGTTCCGGATAACTCGCGGAGATGATCGCCAGGGTGGTCGGCGTGACCAGCGCAGCTCCCAGCCCCTGGAGGACGCGCGCCGCAATCAGCAGATCCGCGCTCCCCGATAGCCCTGCCAATAGCGACGCGCCGGTGAAGACGCTCAACCCGATGAGGAACAGCCGTCGCCTGCCGTAGGCGTCGGCCAGTCGACCCCCAACGAGCAGGAGTCCGGCGAACGCCAGGATGTAGCCGCTCACCACCCACTCCAGCCGCGCTGTCGACAGGTGCAGATCTCGCTGAATGGCGGGGATCGCGACGTTCACGATGTTGTTGTCCAGGTACGTCATGAAGGTCGCGAGAGCGACGGTCAGCAGCGCCCAGGTCCGGCGAGTGGATGTCATCAGAGGCTCCTATACGTCGTACATGTATGTCGTATAGGAGAGAACACCATACGGTGTATAGTTGTCAAACATGAGCCCGCCGAAGCAAGCGACGCGAGGTCAACTCAGCCGAGATGTGATCGTCGAGAAGGCGCTGACGCTCGCGGCCTCCGAGGGACTCGAGGCGCTGACGATTCGCCGACTAGCCAACGAGTTCGACGTCACACCGATGGCGCTGTACTGGCACTTCTCGACCAAGGAAGACCTGCTCGACGCCACCGCGGACCGAGTCCTCGACGGCATCCAGGTCGCTGTGCCGGACGACGCGCCCTGGCGCGAGCAGCTCCGTGCCGCGCTGACCGGGCTGGTTGACGCCCTGCGCGCCAACCCGCAGATCGCGCCACTGGTGCCGACCCGGATCATCGCGTGCGAATCCGGTCTGGCTCTCACCGAGCGGGCGCTCAGCGCATTGGCGACAGCCGGGTTCAGCACGGCGGAGGCGGCGCAGATCGCGGGGCAGGCGATGCTGACGGCCATCACGCTGGTGACGTCGGACGGTGTGGACGACAGTGGTACGTCGGCGGCGGA
Source organism: Mycobacteriales bacterium (assembly GCA_036267755.1). Classification (GTDB taxonomy): domain Bacteria; phylum Actinomycetota; class Actinomycetes; order JAFAQI01; family JAFAQI01; genus DATAVK01. The sequence continues at coordinate 1,985 of DATAVK010000065.1, read as the reverse complement.
ACGCGAGGAGCACCTGCGAAAGAAACACGCAGCCCTTGCAGCACTCCCGCCGGACCGCTACCCCCATGTCCTGGCGGCCTCCACGGACATGACCCGTCATGCCGACGTCGAGGGCTTCTTCGACTTCGGCATCACCCTGTTCATCACCGGCGTCGTGGGCCTCGCGCCCAACCCGTAGGCCGCAAGGAACCCTTTCAAACCGGTAGCTGGTCGAAGATCCTCCCTCAGGAACCCTGGCAGACAGGATCTTCTCCGGTACGGTACGACGACAGAGTCGATACCTTGGGAGGCCCGATGACTGAGCGTCGCGGCACGCACGTGCCGGCAGATCAGGTGCACGCGCGGCTTGCCGAACACCTGTTGATCGACGGCTTCAAGCTGGTGCTCGACGTCGAGGGCAGCCACGGCAGTTGGCTGGTCGACGCCCGGGACGGCGTCGAGTACCTCGATATGTACACCTTCTTCGCCTCGGCGCCGCTCGGCGCGAACCCGCCCGGCCTGGTAGACGACCCGCAGTTCATGGCCGTCCTCGGTCGCGTCGCCGCGAGTAAGCCCGCCAACCCCGACATGTACTCCACCCACCTGGCGGAGTTTGTCGAAACCTTCGTGCGGGTGCTCGGTGACCCGCAGCTCCCTCATTTGTTCTTCGTCGAGGGCGGTGCGCTGGCCGTCGAGAACGCACTCAAGACCGCCTTCGACTGGAAGAGCCGCGCCAACGAGGCAGCCGGCCGCTCCCGCGACCTCGGCACCAAGGTGCTGCACCTCACCCACGCCTTCCACGGCCGGTCCGGCTACACCATGTCGCTGACCAACACCGACCCCAACAAGACCGACCGGTTCCCCACCTTCGGCTGGCCGCGCATCGACACGCCGAGCGTGACCTTCCCGATCGACGAGCACCGCAGCGAGATCGAGGCCGCCGAGGCGCGGGCGCTCGACCAGGCGCGGGCGGCGTTCGAGGCCCACCCCCATGACATCGCCTGTTTCATCGCCGAGCCGATCCAGGGCGAGGGCGGCGACAACCACCTGCGGCCCGAGTTCCTGCAAGCGATGCAGGCGCTGTGCCGCGAGTACGACGCGCTGTTCATCCTCGACGAGGTGCAGACCGGGGTCGGTCTCACCGGCACGCCGTGGGCCTACCAGCAGCTGGGCCTCGAGCCGGACATCGTCGCGTTCGCCAAGAAGGCCCAGGTTGGCGGCATCATGGCCGGCCGCCGGGTTGACGACGTACCGGACAATGTCTTCGAGGTATCGAGCCGGATCAACTCCACCTGGGGTGGCGGTCTCGTCGACATGGTCCGGTCCCGCCGGCTGCTCGAGATCATCGAGGCCGACGGCCTGTTCGACCATGCTGCGAAGCTCGGCGAGCAGTTCCAGACCGGGCTGCGTGACCTCGGCGACCGCCACGCCGGCCTGGTGTCCAACGTCCGCGGCCGCGGGCTGATGTGCGCCCTGGACTTCCCGGACTCCGCGACCCGCGACGAGGTCATCGCCGGACTGCGCAACGAGCGGGTGATCGTCCTCGGCTGCGGCAGCCGGTCGGTGCGGTTCCGCCCGGCGCTGTCGGTGTCAGAAGATGAACTCGGCTTCGGGTTGGCGGCGCTCGACCGGGTGCTCGCCGGCCTCGCCACCACCACCACCACCGCACCCGACGAAAGCGCACAGTAACGATGCCTCGCACCCTCACCTCGGTCATTGCCGGTACGCCGGCTAGCGGCGCGCCTGGCGGTGTCCTCGACGACACGAATCCGGCTCGGCTCGACGAGATCGTCGCGCGCATCGAGCTCGGCGACGCGAGCACCTTCGTCGAGGCCGCCCGTGCGGCCAAGGCGGCGCAGCCGGCATGGGCCGACGTCCCCGCCCCGGTGCGCGGCCGCGCGATCGCGCACATCGGCCGCGTCGTCGAGGCGAACGCGGAGACACTGGCTCGGCTGGTGACCCGCGAGATCGGCAAGCCGTACGCCGAGGCGCTCGGCGAGGTCCGC
>DATAVK010000064.1:0-3991 GCA_036267755.1 Mycobacteriales bacterium | reverse complement strand
GCCAGCGACCGCAGGGCACGCACCAGGTCGACAGCCTCGGCGGTGCCCGCGACGCCGCAGACCGCGACCGCCCGCCCCGCGAGCAGCCGCACCAACCGCAGCCGGAGCCGGGTGATGACCGCCAGCGTTCCCTCCGAGCCGGCCAGCAGCGACCCCACGTCGTACCCCGTGTTGTCCTTCGGCAGGCCGTTCAGCCGGCTCACCACCGAGCCGTCGGCGAGCACCGCCTCGAAGCCGGCGACCTGGGCGCGCATCGTCCCCCAGCGCAGCACCCGCTCGCCGCCCGCGTTGGTCGCGACCATGCCGCCGACGGTGCACGAGTCACGCGCCGCGAGGTCCACGCCGACGTCGAAGCCTTCCGCGCGGGCGACCTGCTGCAGCGTCGCGAGGGTGCAGCCCGCGCCCACCGTCACCTGCCCGGCGACCACGTCGATCGGGTCGACTGCCGTGAGCCGGGTGAGGCTGAGCAGCACCGTGCCGTCAGCCGGGACCGCACCACCGACCAGCCCGGTGTTGCCACCTTGGATGCACAGCGCCACACCAGCGGCCGCGCAGGCCCGCACGACACCGACGACCTCGTCGGTGCTCACCGGCCGGACCACGCAGCGTGCCTGCCCGGTGAAACGGCCGGTCCAATCCGTCTGGTACGACGCGACGACCGAGCGGTCGTCCACCACGTGCGCGACGCCGACCACGGCGCGCAGCGACTCCTCGAGCGACATCCCGTCGGGCCGGCTCAGGAGAGGATGCGCAGCCGGACGGTGTCGGGCAGCGCCGCCAGCTGTCCGCGCAGCTCCGACGGGTAGTCGACGGCCACGTCCGTGATCACGTATCCCAGCTCGCCGCGGGTGCCGAGCAGCTGGCCTTCGATGTTGACCTTGTTCTCGGCCAGCAGGCCGTTGATAGTGGCCAGGACGCCCGGGACGTTGCGGTGCAGGTGCACGATCCGGTGGGTCAGCGGGCGCTCCGGCAGCTGCAGCGGCGGCAGGTTGACGCTCATCGTCGAGCTGCCCTCGCGCAGGAAGTCGCGGAGCTTGCCCGCGACGTAACGGCCGATGTCCTGCTGCGCCTCTTCGGTCGAGCCCCCGATGTGGGGCGTGAGGATCACGTTCGGCAGGCCGCGAAGCTCGGAGACGAACTCATCGCCCCGGCCCTTCGGCTCGACCGGGAAGACATCCACCGCGGCGCCGGCCAGATGCCCGGACTCGAGGTGCCCCCGCAATGCTGCATGGTCGACGAGAAAGCCGCGCGAAAGGTTGAGGAACAACGCACCCGGCCGCATCTGCGCGAACTGCCCCTCGCCGAACATGTCCGCGTTGCCGGGGCGGCCGTCGACGTGCAGCGTCACGACGTCGACCGAGCTCAGCAGCTCGTCCAGCGAGCCGCAGCGGCGGGCGTTGCCGAGCGCGAGCTTGTCGGCCGTGTCGTAGAAGTGCACCGACATGCCGAGCGACTCGGCCAGCACGGACAGCTGGGCGCCGATGTTGCCGTAGCCGACGATGCCGAGCCGGCGGCCGCGGATCTCGTGGGCACCGGTCGCTGACTTGTCCCAGACCCCGGCGTGCATGTCCGAGCTCTTCTGGGTCAGCCGACGGGTCAGCGCGATGATCTCGGCGATCGCCAGCTCGACGACGCTGCGGGTGTTGGAGAACGGCGCGTTGAAGACCCCGATGCCGCGGTCCGACGCGGCGGTGAGGTCGATCTGGTTGGTTCCGATGCAGAACGCGCCGATGGCGACCAGGTCGGGCGCAGCGTCCAGGACGGCGCCGTTCACGTCGGTCTTCGACCGGATGCCGAGCAGGTGAACCCCCGGCAGCCGTTCGGCCAGCTCCCGCTCGTCGAGGGCACGCGCGACCGTGTCGACGTGCATCCCGGTCTCTTCGAGCAGGGTCACAGCGTCGGGGTGGACGTTCTCCAGGAGCAGCGCTCGCACGGATCCCTGGGGCAGAGCAGCAGTCACCGTCATCCTCGAACTCGGCCGGCGGGAAGGACTCCATCGTAGCCGCGGTGATGATTCGCGCGGATTCGATCCGATTCGTCGGTATGGCCCGAACTAAGGACATGAGGCTGATTCAGGGTGCTCCCGGGCGTGCCGCACGGCACAGTAAGGGGGTGCCCGGCGCCGCGTTCGAAGATGCCGCCCTGCTGGCAAGGGTCGGCCAGGGTGACGAGACGGCGCTCGAAACGCTCTACAACCGGTACGGCGGATCCTGCTTCGGCCTCGCCCGCCGCATCCTCGACGACGCGCAGCTGGCCGAGGACGTCGTCCAGCAGGTGTTCACCGCACTGTGGAAGGGCAGCGGCTACGACTCGCGCCGCGGCGCCGTCAGCACCTGGCTGATGTCAGTCACCCATCACAAGTCGATCGACGTCCTGCGCCGTGAGGCGCCACGCCGCAATCGGATGGCCTCGGAGCAGGCGCTGCTCGAGGTCGCGGCCGCCGGACCCGGGCCCGCCGACCAGGCATGGACCCAGCTGCGCGCCGAGCGCACCCGGGAGTCGTTGAAGACGCTCCCGGCCGAGCAGCGTGAGGTGGTGCTGCTGGCCTACTACGGGGGCTACACGCAGCGCGAGATCGCCGAGCTCACCGGGCTGCCGCTCGGCACCGTGAAGAGCCGGACGCTCACTGCGTTACGCCGGCTCAAGGCGGAGCTGGGGGCCGACCTCGACGTCCCAGCGGACGGGGCGGACGCGTGATGGCCGGCCACGACGACTGGGACGAGCTCGCGGCGGGTCACGCGCTCAACGCGCTGACCCCCGAAGAGGAGACGACGTTCCTCGCCCATCTGGAAACCTGCGATCGATGCCGGGCCAGCGTTGACGACCATGCCTTCGTGGCTGCCCAGCTGGGAGCGATCGCCATGCCCGAGGAACCCGTCGAGACGCCGTCATGGGCATCCATCCGTAGCTCGATCATCACGGACGAACCATCCGTTCCCGAGCCGAACCCGGCCAGCAGCGCCGACGTTGTGCACCTCGCCGCCCGTCGATACCGATACGCCGTCTCCCGACGGGTGCTCGCGGCGGCGGCCGTCGTAGTCCTGGCCGGTGGCGGAATCATCGCCTGGCGGGTCACGTCGGGCGGCTCCTCCACCGCATCGCCCTCCGCCGCCAGTTGCGGATCCGCGCCCGACTGCCACGCGATCTCCCTCGAGAGCTCCTCCGGCACCGAGGCGGCGGCGCTGTCCATCAAGGGTGACCAGATCACGATGGTCCCGACGAACATGAAGCCGGCTCCGGCCGGCAAGGAGTACGTGCTCTGGCAGCTGCCGGCGGATGGCCGCCCGGTCGCGGTGAAGGTGTTCACCTCGACCGGTGCCCAGGCCGTCGCCCACGCCTCGACCGCCGTCCCCTACTCCGACACCGCGTCGTTCGCGGTCAGCGAGGAGTCGGCTGGGGCGGCCCCGTCGAGCCCGACGACCCCCTTGCTCGCGGAGGGCACCGCCACCTGAGGTTCAGCGGCAGCTGGATTCCGGCCGCGACGCCGGTCACGGCGACGAGGACATGGCCGCGGTCTGGTACGCCGCCCGCGCGGGCTGACGAGCCGGACCGCTACGCGATCTGGGCTGCGACCGCCGGGTCGATCCGGACCACGCCGGCGAAGTCGTTCATCGGCACCGGGACGTACTGCACGTTCTCGCCGGTGTGCGGCGCGACGATCATCATGCCCTTGCCCGCGTAGATCGCGACGTGGTCGACGTCCTGGTGGTCGGTCGGGTCGTAGTGCCAGAACAGCAGGTCACCGGGCCGGGCATCGGCGTACGGGATGTGCGGGCCGGTGAGGAACTGCTCCTGGGAGACCCGCGGCATCCGGATCCCGGCCCGGTTCAGCGACCACAGCACCAGGCCCGAGCAGTCGAAGGAGTTCGGGCCGGTCGCGCCCCACACGTAGGGCTTGCCGATCCGGCTGGCCGCGGCCGCGAGGAACGTCGAGATCTGCTTGTTGGTGAGGTACTCGCCGGCGGCACGGGTGATGACCACCTGGCGTAGC
>DATAVK010000063.1:0-2740 GCA_036267755.1 Mycobacteriales bacterium | reverse complement strand
CAGCAGCCGGGTGGTGTTCAGGCCCACCTTGTACAGGTTGGTCATGTCCTCCCCGGCGGCCGTCAGGTAGCCGACCAGCGACCCGACCATGCCCTGGACGTCGGCCAGGGCGGTCTTGAGCAGCTCGCGCTCGTTCTTCAGCTGGCCGTTGCCGGCCTCCGAGTCGACGAACTCCTGGATCGCCGTGGTGAGCGCGCCGAGCGCTGACCCCTGGTCGCGCACGATCTTGCGGAAGAACAGGTCCTGGCCCTGGATCGCCGTCGTGCCTTCGTAGAGGGTGTCGATCTTAGAGTCCCGGATGTACTGCTCGATCGGGTAGTCCTGCAGGAAGCCGGAGCCACCAAAGGTCTGCAACGACTGCGAACCGAGCAGCTCGTAGGAGCGCTCCGAGCCCACGCCCTTGACCAGGGGCAGCAGCAGGTCGTTGAGCCGGACCGCATCCTCGTCGGCCTCGCCGCGGGCGGCGGCGATCTGGACGGCGTCCTGCTGGCTCGCGGTAAACAGCACGAGCGCGCGCATCCCCTCGGCGTAGGACTTCTGGAGCATCAGCGAGCGCCGGACGTCAGGGTGGTGGGTGATGGTGACGCGAGGCGCGGTCTTGTCGGTCATCTGCGTGAGGTCGGCGCCCTGCACCCGGGTCTTCGCGTACTCGAGGGCGTTGAGGTAGCCGGTCGAGAGGGTGGCGATCGCCTTGGTGCCGACCATCATCCTGGCCATCTCGATGACCTCGAACATCTGGGCGATGCCGTCGTGGATCCCACCGACCAGCCAACCGACGGCAGGTACGTCGTTGTCACCGAAGGTGAGCTCGCAGGTGCTGGAGACCTTCAGGCCCATCTTCTTCTCGACGTTGGTGACGAAAACACCGTTGCGCTCACCGAGCTCACCGGATTCGACATCAACGTGGAACTTGGGGACGACGAACAGCGACAGACCCTTGGTGCCGGCTCGCGCGCCTTCCGGTCGGGCCAGCACGAGGTGCACGATGTTCTCCGGCACGTCCCAGTCGCCACTGGTGATGAACCGCTTCACACCCTCGATGTGCCAACTGCCGTCCGGCTGCTCGATCGCCTTGGTCCGGCCCACGCCGACGTCTGATCCGGCGTCGGGCTCGGTCAGGACCATGGTCGAGGCCCAGCCGCGGTCGAGCATGAGCTCGGCGAACTTCTGCTGCTCGGGCGTGCCGAGCCGGTGCAGGATCTGGGCGAACGCCGGGCCAGAGCCGTACATGTGGATGGCGGGGTTGGCGCCGATCACCATCTCGCAGGCCGCCCACACCACCGAGGACGGCAGGCCCGGGCCACCGAGATCGGCTGCGACGCCGAGTCGGTCCCACCCGCCATCGACGTACGCCCGGAACGAGGCCTTGAAGGACTCGGGGAGGGTGACGCTGTGGGTCTCGGGGTCGAAGGTCGGGGGGTTGCGGTCGGCGTCGGCGAACGAGGCCGCGAGCGGGCCCTCGGCGATCTTGCGGACCTCATCGAGGATGCTGCGGGCGGTGTCGGCGTCCACGTCGGCGAACGGGCCGGTGCCGAGGATCGCCTCGCGTCCGAGAACCTCGAAGAGCGTGAACTCGAGGTCACGCAGGTTGGCCTTGTAGTGGCCCATGGTGTTCGCTCCCTACTCGCCAGTAACAACCTCATGTTACCCACAAGTAACCGGGTCATGCAGCCAATCGCCGCGAGGATTTCGCCGCTACGCGCCAAGCCGCGCCTGACCAGGCGGCGAGGGAAGGTTAGCGGCGTCCGTCGGGTTGTTATTGGTGCAGTACCGACCCCGAAAGGAAGCACCGATCATCATGAGCACCCACACCAGTCTGGTCTCCCGGGTATCCAGCGGCCTCGCCGCCGCCCTGGCCGACATCCAGGCCGCGAACCGCCGACAGGCCGAGCGCCAGCACGTCGCCGTCGCCGTCGGCCACCGCAGTCGCACCCGCGCCTGACCCCAGCAACCGCCGCGGGCCCGGCCGTACTGGGTTATTCGTGACTATGGCACCACCCGTTGCGCTGGGTTACGCTTCGCGCGTTCAGCAGTGAGCGACCCCTGGAGGTCCGGGTCGAGCGTTGTGCTCGTCCCAGTCCGCTTGACTCCGCCGCTGGAGGACGTATGACCGATCGCCTGGCCGCTGTCGATGTCGCGTGCGTCGACCAGACGGCAACCGTGGTCGTTCGTGGCGAGATCGACATCGCCACTGCTGACTCTTGGAGCAAGCGCTGCAGCTGGCTTGTCACCCAACAGCCGTCCCGCGTCTTGGTCGACCTGCGCGAAGCGACGTTCTTCGGACTCACCGGCCTTGACCTGGTGATCGGAATCCGGGAGCCGCTGGCGCGCCGAGGAGCCACGGTCACAGTCATCAACCCGACGCCGAGCGTCGAGAAGATGATGGCTGTACTCGGGGTGAGCTCGCTCGTCGGGCCTGGGCTGGTCGCGGTACCGAACGGTCCGCAGACGTCTCGCTGGCGCGCGCGCCGTCGCCGGTTGGACCTCACCGCCGACGCTCAAGCCGTGGTCGCTGAAAAGCTGATGCAGTGAGCCCCGCTTGGTCGGGGTGACCGCTCGAGCCGGTCGGGCACGGCAGGATGGGCGCGTGGACCTCGACGCCGTGGCCGACGAGTTGTACGGCGGGCCGCCCGAGACGTTCATCGCGACCCGCACCGCCCGGGAGAAGGAAGCCAAGGCGGTCGGTGACGCGGACGTCGCGGCGCAGATCCGCGAGCTCACCAAGCCGACGGTTGCCGCC